>DATMSG010000317.1:0-4784 GCA_035565515.1 Devosia sp. | reverse complement strand
CCGGGGACAAGCCCCGGCCTTCAAACGGCGTTCCGATGGCGCCAGGAGCCTCAGAACGGGTTCCAGGTCGGCTCATTGGTGAAGTTGAGATAGCCAACATTGATGCCGAGGCGGGCGCCGACGCCCGAACGGATGGGCACGACGACCACATTGCCGCGCTTGGTCACGGTCATGCCGAGCCCGCCGATCACATAGGCCGAGCCGTCGACGCCGGGATAGCGGCCGAGAATTTCCTGAACGGTCTGCAGATTATAGACCAGCATCATGACCTTGGAGCCGTCGCCGCCGACATCGAAGCCGATGCTGGGGCCCTGCCAGAAGATCGAATATTCCCCGGCATTGCGGGTATAGAGTTTGCCCTCGCCATATTTGGCGCCGACAAACAGCGCGCCGCCGGCTTCTTCCCCCAGAATATAGCCATTGGGCAGGCCGAACTGGCTCACCGCCTTTTCGACGAGCGAGGCAAGGCCCTGCGATGCCGAGCCGAAAAACTGATGTCCGCTTTCGACGAGTTCTTCACCCGAATAGGTGTCGCTCAGTGAACCCTGTGCCAGGGCGGGGGCCGCAGCGGGCAGTGCGAGGGCCAGCAAGAGGGCACCGATTTTGGCCAGGCGTTTGAACATGGATCATCTCCCTTGGGGCGGCTCGGCGTGGTTACGAAGACATTAAGGTCTTTGCGGCAAATTTACGCCGGCGACGTGCCGTTCCTGGATTTCGATCATGCAGCAAACCTCTAAACAAATCTTAACCATGTTCGCCGTGGTGCTGCCGCTTTTCGGGCCCTTTTCCGCCCATTTTACCCCCGCGCTCGCCCAATCCGTCGTTAGCTATATCACCACCGATCCGCTCACCGGCATTGCCATTGGCGGCATGGACCCGGTTTCCTACTTCACCGAAAAGGCGCCGCTGCCGGGCAAGCCCGAGTTCGAATTCCACTGGATGGGCGCGCCCTGGCATTTCGCCAATGAGGCCAATTTCGAAATCTTCAAGCGCCATCCGGAAATCTACGCGCCCCAATATGGCGGCCATGGCGCCATGAGCATGGCGCGCGGTTTCGTTTCCGATTCCGATCCGCGCCTCTATACCCTCTTCAAGGACCGCCTGTTCTTCTTCTATTCGGCAGCCAATCGCGAGGCCTTCCTGCTTTCGCCTGATGCTGCCGCCCGCCAGGGCGCCGCAAACTGGCCAGCATTGTCCAAAACGCTATCGACGCAGTAGTGCTGGGCCGCGCGCCCCTTTATCCTTCCAAAGACTGATTCACCGCTTCGGCGGGCATGGAGACCTAAGATGACCGATATCATTGAGCTCAAGGCAACGGACCTCGCCGCGATGCTGTGCTCGCGGGTTTGCCATGACCTGATCAACCCCATCGGCGCCATCGGCAATGGGCTCGAAGTCCTGGCCGACCCTTCCCAGGCCGAAATGTCGGAAGGGGCGCGTGATCTCATTGCCAGCGCCGCCAAGCAGAGCCGCGCCAAACTCGAATTCGCTCGCCTCGCCTATGGCGCTTCCTCGACCGCCGGCACCGATATCGACACGCGCGAATGCGAGCGCGTCGCCCGCATCCTTTTCGATATCGAAAAAGCCGATCTCGACTGGCAGGTGCCGCTGATCCTCCTGCCCAAGCACAAGGCCAAGCTCTTGATGAACATGCTGCTCATTGCAGCCGGTTCCGTGCCGCGCGGGGGCCTCGTCACCGTTAAGGTTTCGGGCCCCGCGGGAGAAGAAAAGTTCGAATTCAATTCCAGGAGCGATCCGGAAAAGCGCCAGAAGACCCTGATCCCCTCCGGCTCGGCCGGCCTCCTCTCGGGCATGCCGGAAGAAGGCTCGGTCGATGCACGCGGCATCCAGCCCTTCTATACCGGCCTTCTCGCCCGCATGACCGATATGGAGCTCGATATCGGCATGGAAGCCGATGTTTTCTTCTTCACCGCCGTGCCCAAGGCCCGGGAAGAGGCGCCGGCCGGGGAATAATTGGCACTTCGCTAACCATTCCCAAACCACTTTTCGCGCATAGTCCGGGCAGCGCCTGCCTGCCCGGAGCTTCGCCGTGCCCACATGCCTGATCGTTGACGACTCCACCGTCGTGCGCAAGGTCGCCCGCCGTATTCTCGAAGACCTCGACTATGCCGTCGAAGAAGCCGAGGACGGCCAGGAAGCCTTCGACAAGTGCAAGGCGAATATGCCCGATGCGATCCTGCTCGATTGGAGCATGCCGATCATGAGCGGGCTCGAATTTCTCAAATTGCTGCGCGCCTTTATCGGGGGAGAAAAGCCGCGCGTGGTCTATATGACCGTCGAGCACGACATCGGCGCCATCGCCATGGCCCGCAAGGAAGGCGCCGACGACTATATGATGAAGCCCTTCGACCGGCAGAGCCTGGAAGCCAAGTTCGACCTGAGCCGCTTCCAAACGGCATAGGGAGCGACACCTGACGGTGAGGGGGCATTCCCCCCGATCTCATCCCGCCTCTTCGGCCCTGCCCAGCAGATAGGCCTTCTCCCTCTCGTTTCGCGTCAGCTCCGCTGCCTTGAGAAAATCGAGATTGGCCTCGGTATGCCGCTCGAGCTTGCGCAGGAGATCGCCGCGCACGCCATAGAGCAGGTGATAGTTTTCCAGCATGCCGCCGGCGCGAATGGCTTCCACCAGCTCGAGCGCGGCGGCTGGTCCTTCGGCTATGGATACCGCCACGGCCCGGTTGAGTTCGACCACCGGCGAGGGCATGACCTCCACCAAGAGGCCGTAAAGCGAAGCGATCCGGCGCCAGTCGGTATCGGCGGCCTTTCGCGCCCGCGCGTGGCAGGCCGCAATCGCAGCCTGCAGCGCATAGGGCCCGGCGACGCCATTGAGCGCATTGACGCGGTCGAGCCCGGCCAGCCCGCGCCGGATCATCAACTGATCCCACAGCGCCCGGTTCTGGTCGGGCAAGAGGATCGGTTCCCCCTTGGCATTGGTCCGGGCATTGACCCGGCTATGCTGGATTTCCATCAGCGCCAGAAGGCCGTGCACTTCGGGCTCCTCGGGCATGAGCCCGGCCAGAATGCGGCCCATGCGCATGGCCTCTTCGCATAGCTGCGGCCGCATCCAGTCCTGGCCGGCGGTGGCCGAATAGCCCTCGTTGAAGATGAGATAGAGCACGCCGAGCACCGATTGGAGCCGTTCGGCGCGTTCCGGGCCCCGCGGCACCTCATAGGGCAGGCCGGCATCGGCAATGGTGCGCTTGGCCCGCACGATGCGCTGGCCGATAGTGGCGTCATTGGCCAGAAATGCCCGGGCGATTTCCTCGGTGGTGAGACCTCCGATCAGCCGCAGCGTCAGCGCCACGCGGCTTTCGGCCGGCAGGATCGGGTGGCAGGAGGTGAAAATAAGGCGCAGAAGATCGTCGCCGACATCGTCGTCCATGCTTTCATGGATGGCGGTTTCGGCGTCCGGCACCTCGTCCTCCATGATCCGGCCCACTTCTTCGAGCTTTCCCGCCGCCATCTTGCGGTGGCGGAAATAGTCGATGGCCTTGCGCTTGCCCGCCTGCATCAGCCAGGCGCCGGGATTGCGCGGCACCCCGGTTTCCGGCCAATGTTTCAGCGCTGCCAGCAGGGCGTCCTGGGCCAGTTCCTCGGCCAGCGAAATGTCGCGCACCAGCCTTGTGAGGCTCGCGATCAGCCGCGCCTGTTCCACGCGCCAGACGGTTGCAATGGCCTTGTCGGTTTCTTGGCGGCTGCTCATCGGCCCCTCCGGATCGCGGGCAAGGGTGCCAGCGAAGTGGCGCGAGGAAAAGGCCGGAATGACATGCACCGGCAGGTGTGATCATTGATCGAACATGCCCTTGGGCGTTTCGCCCTTGAGGAAGGGGGCGATGAAGGCCATGAGCAGATCGGGCTGGGTAATCACGGCAGTATGCGAGGTGGCCGGCAGCACCGCCAGGCGCGAGGCGGATAGCGGCGCGCCCATATCCCCCATTTCGCCGCCGCCGAGCAGACGGAACAGGGCCACCGAATGTTCGAGCGTTGCCACATCGGCATCGCCGGTAATGATCAGCACCGGGGTTTCGAGCGCCTTGACCTCCGCTTCCCAGGCCATGGGCTCCTTTTCGAGCTGGATCAGCCGCTCGGCAAAGGCGCGGAACCCGTCGGGATTGGGGGCATATTCCTTCCAGGCCTCTTCCATCGGCCCGCCGGCAAACATGTCCGGGGTCATGCTGGGGATCATGGCGGTAAAGGCGGGCTGCCAGCCCGAAGCATCATAGGCAACCGATGCGGCCACCAGCTGATCGACCTTTTCGGGGTGCCGGATCGCCAGTTGCAGCCCGGCGGCAGCGCCCATCGAATAGCCGAAAATATCGGCCTTTTCGAGCCCGACCGCATCCATGAAGGCGGCGGTGTCATCGGCCAGATTGGGATAGGTGATCGGCCGGTCGATGTCATTGGTCCGGCCATGGCCCTGAAATTCCAGCGCATAGACCGTGTGGGTCCTGGCCAGCATGGGAATGATCTCGCCCATGGACGGAATGTTCATATAGGCGCCGTGCAGCACGACCAGCGGATCGCCTTGGCCCGACACTTCATAATACATGCGCATGCCGTTGATTTCGGCATAGTCGGCTTTGGCCCCATCCTGGGCGAAGACGCCGGCTGTGGCGGCGATGGTCACGGTCAGGGCGGCAAGGGTGGAACGGATCATGGCCAGTCTCCTCATGGGCGGCGCGAATGCGCCTTTGACCAGACAACGAATGGGCCCCCGCCGTTTCGACAGCCCTGCCGGATTTTTATGCCGCCAAAAGCAAAAC
>DATMSG010000316.1:0-1828 GCA_035565515.1 Devosia sp. | reverse complement strand
CCGCGAAAGCGGGCCTTTTGTTTGTGGTCAGCTTAAGCAGACCTCATCCTGAGGTGCTTTGCGCAGCAAGGCCTCACAGGACGAGGGCGTGCCCCGATATTTTTGCGTAACGCCCGCGTGGTTCGAGGGTCGGCTACGCCTCCCATCTCACCATGAGGGCTACGGCTATAGGCCGCTCAATAGGTGCAGCGTGCGCTCACCTTGCCCCACGGGCCAAAACTGCCTTCGACGAGATCGGCGCCGGCGAGCGGGGCGAGGACGCGCGAGCCGGTGATGACGGTCTGGCCGGCCTTGAGCGGGAAGCCGCGGGCTTCGGCATGGGGGGCGAGCCAGACGAGGGCGGCGATGATGTCGTCCCAGGAGGCGCCGGTCGCCGTGTCCTTGGCGCTCTTGCCATCCAAGAGGAGCGTCACGGGAAGGGTCGCAAGGGCCGCGCGAATGTCATTGCTCAGGGCTGGGCCGACGACGACGGCGCCATTGCTCTGGAGATCGCCGAGCTGCAGGTTGCGCGGGGTCGCATCGCGATCGACGAATGGATTGGCGATTATTTCAAGGGCGGGATTGACCGAGGCAATGGCGGCTTCGACCTCGAAACGGTTGGGAGCGCCATAGAGATCGGCGCCGAGGAGGACGGCGACTTCGACTTCGGCGAGGAAATGGCGATGGGTTTTCGCATCGAGCACCGCGCCATTGGCAAAGAAGCGATTGGCCGGAATGGGAGCGCAGACCGGCTCGCCCGGGGCACCGGCCATGATTTTCCAGCCGCCGGCGGGACCGATGCCGGCCATGATACGGTTCTGCATGTCATAGACGCCGGCCATATCGGCAGGGACGAGGGCCGCATCGACCGGCCCCACCAGCGGGCCGCCATCATGCGCGGCGATCAGGGCTCTTGCCAGGGTCTCGGGGCTTTCGGTCATTTTCGGTCCTGTCAGGTTAGGAAAGTTTCGTTTCGATCAGGGCGATCCCTGCATCGGCGCAGAGTTTTCTGATCGAATCGTGGGGGCAGTGATTGGTGATGAATGTATGGGCCTGGGAAAGATGGCCGATGCGCACCGGGGCGGTGCGGGCGAATTTGCTCGAATCCGAGACGAGGATAACGTGGCGCGCATTGGCGATGATGGCCTGCGCGACCTTCACCTCGCGAAAATCGAAATCGAGCAGGGCCCCGTCGGCATCGATGGCCGAAACGCCGATGACGGCAAAATCGACCTTGAACTGGCGGATGAAATCGACCGCGGCCTCACCCACAATGCCGCCATCGGAGGGGCGCACGACGCCGCCGGCGATGACGACTTCCATGCTGGGGGCCACGCGCAGGCGATTGGCGACATTGATATTATTGGTGATGACCATGAGGCCGCGATGCTCGGCAAGGGCCTGGCTGACCGCTTCGGTGGTGGTGCCGATATTGATGAAGAGCGAGGCATTGTCGGGGATCAGCGCGGCTGCGGCGCGGCCAATGGCCTGTTTCTCGTCAGTCGCGATCTGGCGGCGGGCTTCATATTCGACATTTTCGACGCCCGATGGGTGCATGGCCCCGCCATGGGTGCGTTTTAACGCGCCGCGATCGCAGAGGAGATTGAGGTCCTTGCGGATGGTTTGCGGGGTGACGGCAAAGGCTTCCACAAGCTGCTCGACCGTGACCCCGCCCTTTTTGCGGGCGAGTTCGACGATCTGAGCCTGTCGCATCTGAGGGTTCATAGGGGGCCGCCGCTTTCGCTTTGTGAGTAAACGAAAGTGGGGGGCGGGGGAAGGGTGGTTCGGTGCGAGGGGCTCCACCCCCTCCCGGCCTCCCCCATCAAGGGGGAGGTGTCGCATCGCGTTT
>DATMSG010000315.1:0-13899 GCA_035565515.1 Devosia sp. | reverse complement strand
GTCGAGCCGCCGCAGGCGGGCACCGCCGAAATCACCCAGGGCGATCTGGCCCAGGCGGGCGGATCTGCGCCGGTGGGGTGGTACCTCAAATTCACCCCCGATCCCGATTATTCGGGCACGGCGCGGGTCGGCTACCGCCTCGTCAGTGCGCTGGGCACGTCCAATACCGGCGTCATTGCCTTCACGCTCGCCTATGACCCGGATGCGGTGGTCGGCAAGACTCATGCCCTGGTTCAAGGCTTCGTGCAGTCGCGCCTGGGCATGATCGCCTCCAATATCAAGGTCCCGGGCCTGGTGGAGCGGCGGGCCATGGGCTCGGCCGATGCGCGGGTCTCAACCAGCTTTTCGCCGAGCGAAAGCGCGATGGTGATGAACTTTGCCACGAGTCTCGCGCAAATGGAGGCGGCCCGCATCGGACAAGCCGGCATTGTCGAAGCACCGGATATGCCGTTCAATGCCTGGATCGACGGCACCTTCATGCTGCATTCGCGCAGCCAGAACAACGAGCGCTGGGGCAGCTTCGCCATGCTCTCGGCCGGTATGGACTATCTGCTGACCGACAAGATCCTCGTGGGCCTCGCCTTCCATTACGACCGGATGGCCGATCCCACGGACGGCAAGAATACACTGGCCGGCAATGGCTGGCTCCTGGGGCCCTATGCGTCACTCGAAATCGGCTCGGGCGTCTACTGGGACAGCAGCGTGTTCTTCGGGGGCTCGGCCAATACCATCGACATGCTGGCCTGGAACGGCGGGTTCGATACCAGCCGCTGGCTGGTCGATACCGCCCTGAAGGGGCAATGGCGGCTCGATGAGGCCACCGTGCTCACCCCCCGGCTGCGCCTGGTCTATCTCTCCGAAACGGTAGAGGGCTATGCCATCACCAATTCGGCCGGCGACGTCCTCAGCCTGCAGGGTTTCACCACCGAGCAATTGCGCATCGGCCTCGGCGCGGCCCTGGCGCGGGCGTTCACGCTGGAGAACGGGGTGATCTTCACACCGTCCCTCGATGTCGATCTGGGCATCACCCCGCTCAATGGCATGGGCTATTTCGGCGCCCTCGCGCCGGGGGTCTCCTGGCGACACCCCGATGCCTGGACAATCGACGGGCGATTGCTGCTCAATATCGACAGTTCGGGCGCGCTCGCGGTGGGCGTCAAGGGCGGCATTCGAGGTGGGTTCTAGACCGGTTCTTTCTGGCACGGAAACACCGGTCGAGGAGGCCTCGTGGAGAGGTGGCTGGCAGGGCTATTTGATACCCCTGCCACCAACCCCATCAAAGGCGGGCCAGAATATAATCGGGCTGTACGGCGCTGCGCCTGTCGATCGGCACGCCGGTCTCCATCAAGATCGACGTCACGCCGGCGCGCTGACCGGCGAGGATGTCGGTGTCGAGCTTGTCGCCGATCATGATGGCGTCGGCGGCGTCAACGCCCAGCCTCGCCATGGCGGTGCGCATAATGGCCGGGTCCGGCTTGCCCATGAACATGGGCGTGGCGCCCGAGGCTGCGGCGATGGATGCGGTGATGGCGCCGGCGCCGGGCTCGAAACCATCGGCGAGGGGGCGGATGAGATCGGGATTGGTGCCGATCAGATCGGCTCCGCCAAGGATATTGCGCAGTGCCGTGGCCATCATGGCGTAGTCGAAGTTGCGATCGAGCGCGACGAGAACGGCAGCGGCATCCTTCTCCACCAGGACGAAACCGCATTCGGCGACGCGCGTCTTGAACGCCTTGGTGCCGATAACATAGAGGCCGGCGCCAGGCGCATATTTGCCCGTGACGAATTCGAGTGCGACGTCACCGGAGGTCACGACCTGGTCGGGTGTGCAGGCAATGCCCAGCGTCGTGATCTTTTCGGCAAAGGCGGCGGCGGATTTCTCGGCATTGTTGGTGACAAAGCAGTAGGGCATGCCCTCGCTCTGCCAGCGCCTGAAGCGCTCGACTGCGCCGGGGACGGCCTCCTCGCCCCGATAGACCACGCCATCGAGATCGGAGAGGACTGCGGAAAAGCCGAGTTCGTCGATCGAACCGAGACGGCGTGCTGTGATGGTCATTCGCCCTTGGCTCCGAGATTGGGGTCGAACATGTCGCGCAGCCAGTCACCGAGAAGGCTGATGGCCAAAGTGGTGAGAAAGATGACGACACCGGCCGGAATGCCCATCCACCAGGCCGTGGTCAAGTAGTTGCGGCCTTCGCCGAGCAGCAGGCCGAGACTGGTGCCGGGCGGCTGGACGCCGAGGCCGAGGAAAGACAGCGAGGTTTCGAGCAGGATGATCTCGGGAAAATTGAGGGTGATCTGCACCATGATGACGCCCAGCATATTGGGCAGGACGTGGCGGATATAAACCTTGGCCGGATGGACGCCCAGGGTGCGGATCGCAAAGGCATAGCCCTGACCATTGGTGGAGAGCACGAGGCCGCGGGCGATGCGGGCATAGCCGTCCCAGCCGAACAGGCCAATGAGGACGATGAGCAGCACGAAATTGTTGCCGAAAAAGGCGAGGACGGCGAGGGCGACGATGAGGAAGGGCACCGAGGCCTGGAAATCGACCAGCATCATGATGACGTCATCGACCCAGCCGCGGAAATGGGCGGCGACGATGCCCAGGGCCGTGCCGACACTGGCGCCGATCACCGTCGCCATGACGGCGATGAGGATGCTGGTGCGCATGGCATAGATGACGCGGCTGAAGACATCGCGGCCCAGGTCATCGGTGCCCAAGAGGTTTTCCGCCGGACCGCCCAGGGCGGCTGGCGGTTTGAGGCGCTTGAGCAGGCTCTGGTCGGCAAAGCCGAAGGGGGCGAGATATTCTGCGAACAGCGCGGCGAGGATGACGAGAACCAGCCAGGCGATGCACAGCCCGATGACCAGCGGCGGCCGCGCCTTCCAGATGCGGGTGAGCCAGGAATGGCGGCGCAGGTCGGGGGTGGCGGGAGAGAGAGCGGCGTTGCTCATGCCGTGGCTTTCTTCGAATGCAGGTCGATGCGCGGATCGAGCCAGCCATAGGTGAGATCGACCACGAGATTGACCACGACCATGGTGAGGGCGATCAGCAGCACCACGGCCTGGACGACGGCGAGATCGCGCTGGTTGACCGAATTGACCAGGAGCATGCCGATTCCGGGCCAGGCAAAGACCGTCTCGATGGTGACGGCGCCGCCGATGAGGCCACCGATACGCATGCCGATAACGGTGACCACCGGAATGGCGGCATTGGGCAGGGCATGGCGCAGCACGCGGCGGTCATGGGGAATGCCTTTGGCCTTGGCGGTGCGCATGAAGGGCTGGTGCAGCACGTCGAGCATTGAGGAGCGGGTGAAGCGGGCGACGGTTGCGGCCGTTGCCGTAGCCAGCGTCGCCGCCGGCATGACCAGATGCCAGAAGCTGCCGGTGCCCGAGCTCGGCAGCCAGCGCAGCGTCATGGAAAATGCCAGGATCAGGATGATGCCGAGGAAGAAGTTGGGGACGCTCTGGCCGAAAATGGTGAGGCTCATGGCCAGGTGATCCAGCGGCTTGCCGCGATGCAGCGCCGCCAGAATCCCCGCGGGAATACCGAGCAGCAGGGTGATGAGGAGGGCGGTGATGCCGAGCTCGAGCGTGACGGGAACGCGCTCCATGACGACTTGAAGCGCGGGCCTGCCATCGCGAAAACTGTCGCCGAAATCGCCCTGCACGATGGCCGAGAGATAGGTGAAATATTGCTCGATATAGGAGCCATCGAGCCCCCAGCGGGCCCGAAAGGCGGCCAGGGCCTCGGGCGAAGCCTCGTCCGAAAGCATCATCTGTGCCGGGTCGCCCGAGGCGCGCAGCACGATGAAGACGAAGGTGACCGCCAGCAGCAGCGTCATCGCCCCGCGGAACAGCTTAGTGAGAAAGAATTGCGGGTTCACTTGGTCCAGGCCCCGCTGCCCTCGGTCCAGCCGCAATCAACGATAGTCCTGCCCTCGATGACCCACTGGCGCAGATATTGCTCGTGGCCATGAAGGTTTGCGCTCAGTGTTCGGGTTTCGACCTCGGGGGACATGCCGAACCGGGGATCGTCGCCCAAGAGCGCTTCGACCAGCGGACGGCCCTCGGCGCCATCGGTGGGAAGGCCCATCGTGGTCAGGACGGTCGGGATGATATCGGGCAGCCAGCAGGGTACGGCGGAGGCGAAAGCCTGGCGATAGGCCGGGCCCTGGGCGGCCAGGACGGTAGAAAGTTCGCCGCGATTGAGCCCGCCATGCATGCCGCCTCCGGGCGCGATCCAGGCGGCAAAGATGCAGCTATCCACGTCCGGGCCGTAGTTTTCCGAGGAATTGGTGGCCCGGAGGGTGAAACCCACATCGGCACCACGCGGATGGTCATTGCGCACGGCAGACCATGGCAGGGCTCCGGGGATGGCATCGCCATTGGCGTCGGAAGCAAAGACGAGGCCACAGAAGTCCTGCCGCACCAGCCAGTCAACGACCTCGGCCTTGCGCCTGTCGGAGGCGTCATCGAGATAGATGCCGCTGAACGAGCCGATGGAGGCGCGGCCGAATTCGGCCGGCACGATGTCGAGCGTTTCGAGCTGGGCATGGCCGGTGATCTGGCCGTGGTCGGACATGACGAGAATGTTTTCCGGGCCATTGCCGGAATGCCACCAGGCCAGGATCCGGCCGAAATTCTCGTCGGCCATGCGCATGGCCGCTTCGGTCTGGGCGCCGAGCACGCCGAATTTGTGCGAGCTGGTATCCGGTTCGTTCATCCAGAAAATGCAGAAGTCGGGCCGATATTGGGGGTAGATCACCTCTATCAGGGCATCGGTCGCATAGGTGATGCGGGCGCTGTTGGGCGCATCGGCGGGCGGAATTTCGCCCAGCTTTGCCACCACGGCGTCATGCACGGCCGGCGTCGAGACCGGCAAGCCATGGGTGGAAAACACCGGCTGTCCCAGCGCATGGGCGCTGGAATTCATCATGCGCGAGGCACCCTTGGTGGCGGTGCTGACCACGGCCATGGTCTTGCCCGCCGCCGCCATGCGCTCGCCCATGGTCTGGCGATCGAGCAACTGCCCAGCCTGGGCGGCAAGGTCCAGGTCTTCCCATTCGGAGGTGCGGAACAGACCGCCGGGGCGCACCGGATGGATGAACTGATTGGCAACGACACCATGGGCGCCCGGCGGGGAGCCGGTCATGGTCGAGGTGACGGCAACGCGCGTCTCGCTGGGAAAGATCGAGCGGGAATTGAGGAAATTGCTGCCCTCTTGCATGAAGCGGGTGAGGTTGGGCATCAGCGCGGCACTGACGCGATCACGGCGAAGACCATCAAAGGTCAGCAGAAGAGTGGAGCCTTTGGTCATTTCATGCTCTCCAGGGCGCTGCGGGTCATGGTCACGTCGTTGACAAGGACGCCGGTGATCCCGGCTTCAGCCATGGCGGCCAGGTTTTTGGCCGAGGTGTCCCCACCGTCATAGGCCGTGCCGCGCCCGCCGGAGGTCGCCCAGACCTCGGCGCCAAGGGCATGCAGCAGGGCAATCCGGTCCGGGGCGACATCGCGCTCCCAGAGGCGGATGATGCCGGCGCCGGCGCCGAAGAAGGCCTCGGCCTCGTCGGGTGCGGGAATGAAACCCAGAATGCCGGTCTCGCCCTGATCCGCGAAAAAGCGAACCGCCTCGATCGTGTGACAGCCGGCGATGATGAAGGGGCGCTGGAGAGGCGGAACGGTCTCGATAATGGCCTTCCGGATCGCCTCGAGCGCGCGTGGCGTCTCGTCCTTGATGTCGAGCAGGACCGCGCGATCCCTCCTGGCATGGCGCAGGACTTCTGCCAGGATGACGATGCGGCCGCCGCTCCCGTTGCGCAGGCCAAGCAGTTCCTCGAGGGTCAGGTCCTCGGGCCGTTCGGGGCGGGCGAACAGGCGCCTCAAATCCGGATCGTGGGCGCAGATACAATGGCCGTCGCTGGAGAGCCGGACATCGGCCTCGATGGCAAAGGCGCCATTGGCATAGGCGGCCTCCCAGCCTTCGGGCGTGTTTTCGGGAAAGCTGGCGCTGTCGCCGCGATGTGCGATGATTTTCATGACTGGACCGGGTGTTCTGTTTGGGTGAGCGGGCGACCGCCGAAGGCGTCCATGTCGCGCCGGCGGCGCTGACGCGGTGTGTCCGCCGGAATGGCGGCCAGGAGGCGCTGCGTATAGGGGTGGCGCGGATTGTCGAACAGCGTGCCGCTATCGCCGATTTCGAGCAATTCGCCGGCATGCATGACGCCGACGCGATGGCTGATATGGCGGACGACAGAGAGGTCGTGGCTGATGAACATCAGCGCCAGATTGAGCTTTTCGCGCAGTTCGAGCAGCAGGTTGATGATCTGGGCCTGGACCGAGACATCGAGCGCGCTGACCGCTTCGTCGCAGACGACGAGGCGCGGATCGAGCACCAGCGCGCGGGCGATGACGGCGCGCTGCAACTGGCCGCCGGACAGCTGATGCGGCAGGCGCTTGCCCATGGAGCCGAGGCCCACCATGGCCAGCATGGCCTGAGCCCGATCGTCGGCTTCGGATGGCGCGAGCGGTTCATGCGTCGTCAGGGCCTCGCGCACCTGGGCATGGATCGACCAGCGCGGGTCGACAACGGCGGCGGGGTTCTGGAACACCAGCTGCACATGGCGGCGCTGGCGGCGCCATTCCGCCGTGCCGACCGGTGCATAATGCTCGCCCCAGAAGGTGACGCTGCCGCTGGTGGCGGGCTCGACGCCGGCGATCATGCGCCCAAGAGTGGACTTGCCACTGCCGCTTTCTCCCACGATGCCAAGCGTTTCTCCTTCGGCAATGGTCAGGCTGACGCGGTCGACGGCGCGGAATTCCTCCGCCTTGCCCCAGAGCTTGCGGCCGGCGGAATAGGTCTTGGTGAGATTGGTGGCGACGATTCCGGGATTGCCTGGCTGGCTCATGCGGCAGTTCCCTTGTCGAGGCCGGAGAAATGGCAGGCGACGGCGCGTTGTCCATAGCGGACCAGCGGCGGATCGGTGACGCATGCATCGCTCGCCATGGCGCAGCGCGGAGCGAAATTGCAGCCCGCCGGGCGTGACGATGGCGCCGGAACGGTGCCCGAAATGGCATCGAGCGGCGTGCCTGGCCGGCGGCCGAAACCGATGCGGCTGGCCATCAGGGCGCGGGTATAGGGGTGGCGCGGATCCTCGAACAGATCATCGACCGGCGCCGTCTCGACGATGCGGCCGGCATACATGACCGCGACATGGTCGGCGATTTCGGCGACGACGCCGAGGTCATGGGTGACCAGCACGATGCCAAGACCAAGCTCGGTCTGCAAATCGAGCATGAGGCGCAGGATCTGGGCCTGGATGGTGACGTCAAGGGCCGTGGTCGGCTCGTCGGCGATCAGCAGCCTGGGCTTGCAGGCGAGCGCCATGGCGATCATGACGCGCTGGCACATGCCGCCCGAGAGCTGATGGGGATAATAGGTCTTGTTGCGGGCGACATTGGGGATGCCCACCTGGTCGAGCAGTTCCACCACGCGCCGCTCGACTGCGGCACCGCGCAGGTCGGTATGTTCGACGATGGCTTCGGCAATCTGCGCGCCGACGCGCTGCACGGGATTGAGCGAAACCATGGGGTTCTGGAAAATCATGGCGACGTCGCGCCCACGCAGACCGTTGAGCACGCGCTCGGGCGCCCCGACCGTCTCGGTGCCGAAGAGGCGGATCGAGCCGGCAATGGCAAGATTGTCCTCGAGCAGGCCCAGCATGGACATGCAGGTGAGGCTCTTGCCGCAGCCGCTTTCGCCCACGAGGCAGAGCGTTTCACCCGGGCGCACGGAGAGGCTGACATCTTCCACGAGGGCATTTGGTCCGGCATGCACGCTGAGGCGCGAGACCTCGAGCAGCGTCGATGCGTCGGAAGGGGATGAAAGCGGTCGGGAGGCGGCAAGCGTGCCGCCTCCCGTTGAACTGGCGAGCGTAACCATTACTCGGCAAAGCTGAGGTTATAGGGACGCAAGTCCATGTAGTAGAACGTATAGGGCTGCCAGCTGATGTCCTTGGAGACGCCATAGGTTTCGAGCGGCTGGTAGAGAACGGTGCCGGGGGCGTCCTTTTCCCAGATTTCGAGCATTTCGAAAGCGGCCGGCTGGCGCGTTTCGAGATCGACATTGCTCTCGATGATCTTGCCCAGCTCGTTGAAGCGCTCGAGGTTTTCCGTGCCAGCCCAGTTGCCGGCGCCGCGCTGCGGGCCACCGAAGGGGCCCCAGAGGTTCCACAACCCGCCGACCGGATCGGGATAGCGGGTGGAATTGGACCATGTGCGCACCTGGAGGGCGGCCATGTCGAGGCCGGAAAGGCTTTCCACGACATTGAGCTCGGCATTGATGCCGACGGCCTTCCACATCTCGACGATGGCCTGGGCGGCCGGAAGGGCGTTGAGATAATAGTTGGGCTGGGTGGTGTACTTGATCAGGCCGCCATCATAGCCGGCTTCCGCCAGCAATTCCCTGGCGCGCTCGGGATTGTATTCGAGACCCTTGTGGTCCGGATTATACATGTCGCCATATTCGGGATATTGGTGGCCATTGGGCACCACGGCCTGACCGCCCCAGAGGGCTTCGTTGAGCAGCTGGCGATCGATGGCCAGGTTCATGGCCTGGCGGATGCGCGCATCCTTGATCACCGGGTCCTGCGTGCCATAGGCCAGCACATGCGAATTGGCGAGGACCACCGAGCGCGTCTCGATATCGTCATAGCCGTTGATCTGCGGGATCTGGTCGGGCGCGACATTGGTGATGATGTCGAATTCGCCCGAAACGAGGCCGGCGACGCGGGTGGACGGCTCGGGGATTTCGCGGAAGGTCACCGAGGCGGCGGTCGGCGTGCCGCCGAAATAATCGTCAAAGGCGACGAGGCGGATCGATTCGTCGGCCTTGTATTCTTCGAGCATGAAGGGGCCGGTGCCGACCGGGAACATGGGCAGGCCGCCATCCTTTGCCGCCTTTTCTTCCCAGTCCGCCTTGTTGACGATCCACGAGGCCCAGGACGACAGGCGATGCTCGAGCAGCGGGTCGACCGCCTTGGTGATGAACTGCACGGTATGCTCATCGATGGCCTTCACTTCGGCGAGGACCGAGAAATAGGCCGGGCCTTCGGGCAGCAAGGCATTTTCGCCCCTGAGGCGCTCGGGCGAGAAGGTGAAGACGACGTCTTCGGCCGTCAGCGGGGCACCATTGTGGAAGGTGACGTCGTCACGCAGCGTGACCTCGAGGGTCAGATCGTCGAGGCGCTTCCATTGGGTGGCAAGACCCGGGACCAGCGCGGAACCGCCGCCGCCCTCTGCCGAGAGAAAGTCGCGGCGGATCAGGGTATCGAAGATGCTGTAATTGACGCGCGTTCCGACATTGGAGAGCTCCTTGCCGGGCTCGAGAGTTGCCGGCAGGTCGGCGACACCAATGACGAGATCGGGACGATCCTGCGCCATTGCCAGCGTCGACGTTGCGGCGAGCAGAAGCGCCGTGGCTGCGCCCAGAAGGGTCTTGTTGAGAAGAGAGGAATTGGTCATCGAGCGGCCCCGCAACGGTTTGGATTGGGGGGTAGCTAAGGCAGACGTCTGACACTTGGACGACAGCAATGTGTCAGTTTTGCTAAAGTCCTCCGAAGGCCTGTGACAGAACGCCTCGGGAACGACCGGAATGGAGTGCTGGGGGCAGAGTTGCCTGCGCGTCCCTATTGGGCTATCCATTATTTCAACAGTTATTGAGATATTGAGATGATACTCGACGAACCGCAAGCCCTTAACGCATTCGGCGCCCTCAGCCAGGAAACCAGGCTCAGAATGGTGCGCGTCCTGGTGCAGGCCGGGCCGGACGGCATGGCGGCGGGCGCGGTCGGGCAAGCGGTGGATGCGTCCTCATCCAGCGCCTCGTTCCATCTTGCCCATCTCGAGCGTGCCGGCCTGATCCAATCGCGCCGGGAAAAGCCGCTCGATCATCTATAGCGCCAATTTCGAAGGCCTATCCGGCCTCGTCGAATTCCTCATGCGCGATTGCTGCTCCGGTCATCCGGAAATCTGTTTGCCGGCAGCCGCCGTCGCCGCCGAATGCCGTATCCCCGCCGATGCCAGGGAGAAGGCCTGTGCCTGCTGAACGCCCGTCGGCTCTCTCCTCGGGGAGGACTTATCTCCGCAATCGTGTCGCCGCCTGCATCGGTCGCATGGCCCCGACCTCGCAGTCGGCCGGGGCGGCATGATCGATCTTTCCCGCCGCCTGACGGCCGAAGCACTCGGCACGGGACTGCTGGTCGCGACGGTGGTCGGGTCCGGCATCATGGCCGAAACCCTGACCGCCGATGTCGCGCTGGCACTGCTCGCCAATACCATCGCCACCGGCGCCATTCTTGTCGTCCTGATCAGCACGCTCGGGCCGATTTCGGGTGCCCACTTCAATCCCGCCGTCTCCCTGGTCTTTGCGCTTCGCCGCGAATTGACGGCGAGAGAGGCGGGCCTTTATGGGGCGGTGCAGATTGCCGGCGGTATTCTGGGCGCCATCGCGGCTCATGCAATGTTCGCTCTTCCCCTGCTGCAGACCTCGACAAAGATCAGGACCGGCGGCGCGCAGTGGTTTTCGGAAAGCATCGCCGCTTTCGGGCTTGTCGCCATCATCCTTGCCGGCCTCAGGTTCGAACGGAAAGCCGTGCCGATGCTGGTCGGCCTCTATATCACAGCGGCCTATTGGTTCACCGCCTCGACATCCTTTGCCAATCCGGCGGTCGCCATTGCCCGATCGTTCACCGACACTTTTTCCGGCATTCGCCCCTTCGATCTGCCGGGCTTCATCCTTGCCCAGTTGGCCGGGGCGATCATTGCTCAGGTCCTGATGTCCTGGCTCCTTCGCGTGCCCTCGGGCAGCGCATTCCCCATCAACCCGGAAGACCAATCATGACCGTCACCATCTATCACAACCCGGAATGCGGCACGTCCCGCAACACCCTGGCCATGATCCGGCAGAGCGGGGTGGAACCGACCATTATCGAATATCTGCAAACCCCGCCAAGCCGCGACAGGATTGTCCAACTGGTCTTGGCCGCCGGGATCACCTTGCGTCAGGCCATAAGGCAAAAAGACACGCCTTACGATCAGCTCGGTCTGGGCGATATGAGCCTTTCCGACGACGCCCTGCTCGATGCGATCGCCCAGCATCCAATCCTGCTCAACCGCCCCTTCGTCGAGACCCCCATCGGGACAAGGCTCTGCCGGCCGTCCGAACTGGTGCTCGCCATCCTCGAAAACCCCAATATCGGCCCCTTCACCAAGGAAGATGGTGAAGTCGTCATCTGACCAAAGCCAAATTCCGAGCTTGTCGGTGGAGAGCGTTCGAGCCCGGTGGAAAAATCGGCGCTCCCGGAACCGCCTCAACATAGCGCCTTTCTCAAACGCTTCCGACATTCAGGAAATCTATCTTTTAATGTATATAGAATTAGTGGACATTGAAGGCTAACGTTCTCTCCATCACCCACGGGATGGAAAGACATGCAGCAGAACCGTCGAACCGCGACCCTTCTCGTCGCAGCCACGCTTCTATCACTGGCCGGCCTCGGGGCGGTGCGCGCCGAAGAGAGCGCGCCGCTCCTCACCGAAGTTCCGGCCGGAACCAAGCTCGTCGTGGGCGATCCGCAAACCAGGATCGCGCTGCAACTCTCGGGGCTCATCGAAGAAATTCCGTTCGAGGTCGAATGGACAAATCTGAGCGGGGGGCCGCAAACCTCGGAAGCGTTCCGGGCCCATGCGCTGGACGTTGGTTCGGTGGCCGAGATTCCCTCGATCTTTGCCAATTGGAACGACCTGCCGGTGCGCAATATCGCCTATCGCGAACGAGAGGACCCTTTAGGGCACCCCATCTATCGCTTCGGCATTGCTCCGGGTGTGGACGTCAAAAACCTCGCCGACTTCCGCGGCAAGCGCATCGCCTTCAGCCCCGGCCAGGCGCAGGGGGCGCTGGTCCTGCGGGCGCTGGAGGCGGCGGGCCTGACCCGCGATGACGTGACGCTCGTCGAATTGCCGAGCACGGGCGATGCCTATCCCGTGGCGCTGGCCAGTCGCCAGGTCGATATTGCGCCGATCGGCGGGGTCTATATCCGGCGCTATGTGAACCAATATGGCGCCGATGGCGCAACGGTGATCGAGCACGGGCTGCGTGACGATCCGAGCCATCTCTATGCCCCGCAATGGGTGCTGGACGATCCGGCAAAGGCCGCGGCGCTCGCCGTCTATGTCGGCTTCTGGGCCCGCGCCACCCAGTGGGTCAACGACAATCCCGAAGCCTGGGTCGAGGGCTATTATGTCAAGGATCAGGGCCTGAGCAGGGAAGACGGCGAATATCTCGTCGAGCTGACCGGTACCCAGGTCATCCCCGACAGCTGGGACGAGGTTGCCGCCCGCCACCAGAAGACCATCGATCTGCTGGCCGCCGAGCTCGGCTACGAGCCCTATAGCGTCGAGACCATCTTCGATCGGCGCTTCGAAACCCTCGCCGCCGCGGCATTGACCGCCAAATAGACCTCCCCGAACTCTGGAGTTCCGCGATGACCTATGTGAGCAGCCATGGCCGGGGCCTCGATGTCCTCGACCGGAAAAGTCCGGCAAACCATGTCCCGCCGGCCGTCCTTCGGGCGCCGCAGCTTGTCGAGACCCCGGCCAGGCGCCGGCGGCGTCTGGGCCCGGGCCCGGCCATTCCCTTCGGCCTCCAGATCGGGCCTCTGGCGCTGGTGCTGATCTGGATTGCCGGGTCCGCTTCCGGGCTGGCCGATCCGCGCATCCTGCCGGCGCCCTGGACGATCGTTGGCACCTTTGGCGACCTGATCGCCGATGGGCGGCTACAATCGAACTTCCTCACCTCCTCGGTGCGGGCGCTGCTCGGGCTGGGCCTGGGCACCGTTATCGGCCTGCTGCTGGCGGTGATCGCCGGCCTTTCGCGGATCGGCGAAGCCTTTATCGACGGGCCGATCCAGATCAAGCGCGCCGTGCCGACCCTGGCCATGATCCCGCTGCTGATGCTGTGGCTGGGCATCGGGGAGACGATGAAGGTCACCATCATCACGCTCGGCGTCCTCGTGCCGATCTACATGCATACCCATAGCGCCTTGCGGGCGATCGACGAACGCTATGTCGAGCTGGCCGAAACGCTGCGCATGAGCCAGCGCGATTTCCTGGTGCAGGTCGTCCTGCCCGGGGCGGTGCCCGGCTTCCTCTTGGGCCTGCGTTTCGCGGTCACCCTGTGCTGGGTGTCGCTGGTGGTCGTTGAACAGATCAATGCCACTTCGGGCCTCGGCTACATGATCGAGCTCGCCCGCACCTATGGGCAGACCTCGATCATCATCGTTGGCCTCGTGGTCTATGCCGTCCTCGGGCTCGCCTCGGATGGAGCCGTCCGCCTGCTTGAAAGGAGACTCCTGTCATGGCGCCGCACGCTCGCCCATTGAACGCGGTGGAAGTCCGCCGGCTGACCCGCCGCTTCGGCGATGTCACCATTCTCGATGGCCTCGACCTCGACATCGCCCAGGGCGAATTCGTCGCCCTGCTGGGCAAAAGCGGCTCGGGCAAGAGCACGTTCCTGCGGGCCCTGGCCGGGCTCGACTGCGAGGTCGAGGGTACCGGGGCGCTGCGCACGCCGGACAAGCTTTCGGTGGTGTTTCAGGACGCGCGCCTGCTGCCCTGGCGCAATGTCATCCAGAACGTCACGCTCGGCCTTGGCGGGCCGGGGCAGCGGGCGGGCCGCAAGGCGCTGGAAGAGGTGGGGCTTGCCGGACGCGAGACCGCCTGGCCGATCCAGCTTTCCGGCGGCGAGCAACAGCGCGTGGCGATCGCCCGCGCGTTCGTGCACAGCCCACGCGTGCTGTTTGCCGACGAGCCCACCGGCAACCTCGACCAGCGCACCGA
>DATMSG010000314.1:0-10910 GCA_035565515.1 Devosia sp. | reverse complement strand
GCCACGCAGATGCCGCCCATCGGCCGTGCCCGCAGCGTGCTCATCAAGGACGCGACACTGGTCGTGTCCCTGATCGCGGCCGCCATCAGCGGCGCCCGCAGCGGCCCGATCCACGAGCGGCTCGCCGCCCAATGGCAACGTCCGGACGCGGCAAATGCCCTCCGTTGCGCTCTGGTGCTTCTTGCCGAACACGAGCTGAACGCCTCGACCTTCGCCGCCCGTGTCACCGCCTCAACCGGCGCGCCCTTGGCCGCGGCGGTGCTTGCCGGTCTTGCCGCGCTTTCCGGCCCCCTCCATGGCACGGCGAGCCTGAGCATGGGCGCCCTGATCCGCGATGCCAGGCGCTATGGCGTGGAAACAGCCGTTTCGAGCCTTTTGCGACAGGGCCGTCCGCTGCCCTGTTTCGGCCACCGGCTCTATCCCGATCACGACGTGCGCGCACCGGCGCTGCTCGCCACGTTCACCGTGCCGAAGCTTTTTGCCGAACTGGCGGACGTGGGCGAAAACCTCAGCGGGGAAAAGCCCAATATCGACTTCGCCCTTTCCGCCCTCGTTTCCGCACACGACCTGCCCGACGACGCACCGCTGCAAATCTTCGCCCTCGCCCGCTGCGTCGGCTGGCTGGCCCATGCGCTCGAACAGATCGAGACGGGCGCCCTGATCAGGCCCCGAGCGCGATATGTCGGAGCACTGCCCGACTAACTCCGTCGCCTTACCCGAAAACGCTCGCGCCGCGATCGGCAACGCCAACCAGGCTCCTGAACCCGGCGAAGAGCTCGCGCCCCATGCCGAAATGCGACGGACGCAAATCCTCGCTCGCCGGGGTGCGCGAGAAGAATTCCTTCTCGTCGCCCAAAAAGGTCAGCGTGCCTTCATTGGCGTCGAGCCGGATCATGTCGCCATCGCGAATCTTGCTGATCGGGCCGCCATCATTGGCTTCCGGGGTCATGTGGATCGCCGCCGGAACCTTGCCCGAAGCGCCCGACATGCGGCCATCGGTGAGCAGCGCCACCTTGAAGCCGCGGTCCTGCAAAATACCCAAAGGCGGGGTCAGCTTGTGCAGCTCGGGCATGCCGATGGCCTTGGGGCCGGAGAAGCGCACCACGGCGATAACGTCGCCGGTCAACTCGCCCGCCTTGAAGGCCGCCAGCATGCCGTCCTGGTTGTGAAACACCCGCGCCGGCGCTTCCACCACGCGGTGTTCCGGCTTCACGGCCGAAACCTTGATGACCGAGCGCCCGAGATTGCCGGTGAGCAGTTTCAGCCCGCCCGTCGTCTGGAACGGCGCCTTGGTGCTGGTGAGCACCTTGGGCAGCGCGCTTTCGGCCGGGGCCGGCTCGAAGGCGAGCTTGTCCTCAATCAGCTTGGCTTCCACGGTATAGTTATAAAGCCCATTGCCCCAGACGGTCTTCACGTCTTCATGCAGATACCCCTCGTCGAGCAATTCGCGCATGAGAAAGCCCATGCCGCCGGCCGCGTGGAAGTGGTTCACATCGGCCACGCCATTGGGATAGACCCGCGCCAGAAGCGGGGTCGCATCCGAAAGATCGCTCATATCGTCCCAGGTCACCTGCAGGCCCGCAGCCGCCGCCATGGCGATCAGGTGCATGGTGTGATTGGTCGAGCCGCCGGTCGCGTGCAGGCCCACAAGCCCATTCACGAAAGCCTTCTCGTCCATGATGTGGCCGATAGGCGTATAGTCGTTTCCCTGCGCCGTCAGCGAGAGCGCGCGCTTGGTCGCTTCGCGGGTCAGGGCATCGCGCAGCGGCGTACCGGGATTGACGAAACTGGCGCCCGGCAGGTGCAGGCCCATGATTTCCATGAGCATCTGGTTCGAATTGGCCGTGCCGTAGAAGGTGCAGGTGCCGGCAGAATGATAGGACTTGCTCTCGGCCTCGAGCAGTTCCGCCCGCCCCACCTTGCCTTCGGCATAAAGCTGGCGAACCTTGCTCTTTTCGTCATTGGGCAGGCCCGAGGGCATGGGCCCGGCGGGAATGAACACCGCCGGCAAATGCCCGAAACTCAGGGCGCCGATGACGAGACCGGGCACGATCTTGTCGCAAATGCCCAGAAACACCGCCGCGTCGAACATATTGTGCGACAGGGCAATGGCCGTCGCCATGGCGATCACGTCGCGGGAGAACAGCGAGAGGTCCATGCCCGGCATGCCCTGGGTCACGCCGTCACACATGGCCGGTACGCCACCCGCCACCTGGGCCGTGGCGCCGATTTCGCGCGCCGCCTGTTTGATGATCTCGGGATAGAACTGATAGGGCTGATGCGCCGAGAGCATGTCGTTATAGCTGGTGACGATGCCCAGGTTTAGCGTCTTGTTGCCCGCCAGCGCCGCCTTTTCCGATGGCGTGCAGGCGGCAAAGCCATGGGCGAGATTGCCGCAGGAAAGGGTCGATCGATAAACGCCGGCTTCGCGTGCGGCATCGAGACGGTTGAGATAGTCGCGGCGCGTGTCGCGGCTGCGGGCCGCAATGCGGTCGGTCACGTCCTGGATTGCCTGACGGACGGTCATGGTTCTACGCTCCTATAGGGCAAGGACGCGCCAAAGGGGGGCCGCTGGCACGGATATTCCTTGCATCGATGACCAGTGCGGGCTCAACGGCCAGGGCGGTCGATTGGGGACCGCCCCAGGGGTCTTACGGGCACCAGTAAACAGCTAGCGGCGCATTCGAGCGCAGCACGGCGCGAATGGGCATATCTTCGACCGGACCCTCGCCCAGCGCCTTGTCCAGCACCGCGGCCTTTTCCTCGCCCTCGATGTGGAGATAAAGCCCGTCGGTTTCGAGCAGACGCGGCAGCGTAAAGGTAATGCGCGGCTCGCCGGCGCCCGGGGCGCGAATGGCAAGGGTCGGCCCCTGCCCCTTCAGCGCCTCTTCCAGCGTATCACCGCCGGGGAAAAACGAGGCCGTATGCCCGTCATTGCCCATGCCCAGGATCACCGCCGCAAACGGCTTGGGCAGCGTATCGACCAGCGCATTGGTCTTGGCGACCTGCGCCGCATCGGGCTCCTCGCCGCCCGAATAAAGCGGAAAGAACCGCGCCACGGCCGCCGGGCCCTGCAGCATCTTTTCGTTGACCAGCATGGCATTGGAGCGGTCGCTGGTCTCGTCGACCCAGCGCTCGTCCACCAGCGTCACGATCACCTTGGACCAGTCGATGTCCCGCATCTTGCCCAGCGCCATGAAAAATTTTCCCGGCGTCGAGCCGCCGCTGACCGCGATCGCGGCTTCGCCGCGCTCGGTGATGGCGGTGCGGATGCGCTCGGCAATGGCCTCAGCCAGTTCCTTGGCCAGGGTCGGCTTGTCGGCAAAGCTGCGGCGCTCGATGCTCACGAGAGGGGACCCTCATACCAGGAGCGGCCATCCCGCTCGATCAGCGCCACGGCCCCGCTCGGGCCCCAGGTGCCGGCCGTATAGCTCTGCGGCGGCTCGCTCGAACGATCCCAGGCCTCGCGGATCGGATCGACCCAGCTCCAGGCCGCTTCCAGCTCGTCGCGGCGCATGAACAGGGTCTGGCTGCCGCGCACCACGTCCATGAGCAGGCGTTCATAGGCCTCGGGCGTGCGCTCGTTGAACGTTTCGGCAAAGGACAGGTTCAGCGGCACTTCGCGGAGGCGCATCCCGCCCGGGCCGGGATCCTTGATCATCATCATCAGCTTGACGCCCTCATTGGGCTGCAGGCGCATGATCAGCTTGTTCGGGCGCGGCGCCCCTTCGGCATGGTCGAAGATCGAGTGCGGAATGGGCTTGAACTGGATGCAGATTTCCGAGACGCGCTCGGCCATGCGCTTGCCGGTGCGCAGATAGAACGGCACGCCCGCCCAGCGCCAATTGTCGATATTGGCCTTCATGGCGACAAAGGTCTCGGTGCGGCTGCCCCTCTTGTCCTCGGGCAATTCGTCCTGATAGCCCGCCACCGACACGGTCTCCGACTTCACGCCGCGATATTGGCCGCGCACCGTGTTCTTGGCGACTTCGCCATTGGTGATCGGACGCAGGGCGCGCAAAACCTTGAGCTTTTCGTCGCGCAGCGCATTGGCGTCGTCCGAAGCCGGCGGCTCCATGGCGACAAGGCAGAGAAGCTGCAACATGTGGTTCTGGATCATGTCGCGCAGCGCGCCGGATTCGTCGTAATAACCGCGAGTACCGGCACCGACGCTTTCGGCCACGGTCAGCTGCACGTGGTCGATATGGGCCGAGTTCCACACCGGTTCGAACAGCGTATTGGCAAAGCGCAGAGCGAGCAGGTTCTGCACCGTCTCTTTGCCCAGATAATGATCGATGCGGTAGACCTGATCTTCCTGGAAGATCTTGGACACGCCGTCATTGATCTCTTTGGACGATTCCAGATCATGCCCGAGCGGCTTTTCGATCACGACGCGCGCGTCGCGGCGATAGAGCTTGTTGGCGTGGAGATATTCGGCGATGGGCTCGAACAGGTCCGGCGCCACGGCGAGATAGAAGGCGCGCACCACTTTTGGATCGTCGCGCAGGGCCGCGCCGAGATCACCCGATTCCTCGGGCTTGGAGGCGTCGACGGGAACATAGGTAAATATCTTGATGAAGCGGTCGATCACCGCCTGATCCTGATATTCCTTCTCGACGAACTGCCCGATGGCCTCGCGCGCCGTCTTCTGGAAATCGGCCTCGGAAAGCTTGGAGCGCGACGCACCGATGATGCGGCTATTCTCGTCGAACTGGCCGTCCTTGAAGCGATGGTAGAGCGCGGGAATGAGCTTGCGCTTGGTCAGGTCGCCGGTGGCGCCGAACACCACATAGTCGAAAGGCTGGACGGGAATGATGCGGCTGGACACGAGGCGTAGTCCCTAGTTTGAGGCGAAGTTTTGCTTGGCGAGGATGACCGCGCCATGCAGGGGTTCGAATTGCGGCAAGGCGACGAAATTGCCATAGCGCTCGGTCAGCCGCGGAAAGAGGCGCTGGCCCAGGCCACCGACAATGGCCATCACCTCGGCGCCGTGGCTTTTGAACCAGCGCACATAGGTGTCGATATAGCCCATCTGCACCTCGAGCAATTTCAGCGCCACCGTGTCGTTCTGTTCGAGATAGTCGAACCAGAGCGGCATCAGCTTGCCATATTCGCCCGGCGCCCGGCCAATCAGCGCATCGTCGCACCCTTCGGTGCCATCGTCGCTGAGAAGCTTCAAGTCCATGGCCGTCGCGAAGGACCAGGTCATGATGGCCTGATTGTCGCCGCCCAGCGCTGCCGCCACCGCCTTGGTCAGCGGCGAAGCCTCGACCAGGCCATCCTCGGCCTCGACCGTATAGCGCGCCAGTTCCCGGCCGAGGATGGCGCCCGACATCTGGTCGCCGATGTGAAAACCCCAGCCCCCGGCCTGATAGCGCGTACCGCCGACGATCGACATGGCGGCCGACCCGGTGCCGATGATGACGACGCCACCCTCGCCGCCCCCGAGCGCCCCGGCATGGGCAATATCGATGTCGTCATAAACCTTCACGCCCGCAAAGGGCCATGGCCGCGCGGCAAATTCGGCGCGGGCCGTATCCATGCGCCCGCCCGCCATGCCGAAACAGGCATAGGTATTGGCGGTCTCGGCATAATCCACGCCGGCCGCCTTGAACACGTCGCGCGTGCCGTCGCTGATCGCCTTATAGGCGGGATCGCCGGCATCGATCTGCAGATTGGAGCGGCCGTTTTTCACTTCGGCCAGCGTCACCAGATTCTCGTCGGCCAAACGCACGCGGCAATTGGTGCCACCGCCGTCGACGCCAAGATAATATCGGGGCACGCAGTCTCTCCATAAGGGGGATGGGCTCAAGGGAATCGCCGGGCCGGACTCTGCCCTACCCGACCCAGAGCCACACCCTAAGGTGTCATTTCGGCGCGGACCATAATGCGAAAGACGCTAAGACGAAAGTAGCATATCGGACAAAATCGACCAGCCAAGAGCAGGTTTCGCATGGCTGGTTCACGCAAAAGGCCGCGGGGCGGGAACGCCTTGGCCTGCCGCGGGGTTTTGTCGTTACCGCGCAAATTCTTCAAGGGACGAAAATCCATGCGCCATGCACTGGTTCTGGGCGGAGCGCGCTCGGGCAAAACGGCTTTCGGGGAGCGGCTGGCGCTCTATTCGGGCAAAAATCCGCTTTATCTCGCCATGACCGAGACGCTCGACGCCGATATGCGCGAGCGCGTCGAGAGTCACCGCGTCGGGCGCAAGGGCCGTTTTGCCACCAGCGAAGAGCCGCTGCACCTCTCCCGCGCCATCCTCGAAGCCGGGCAGGCGCATGACGTGGTGCTGGTCGATTGCGTATCGCTGTGGATCACCAACCTGTTGCTGGCCAATGAGGACGTCGCCACCGCCGTCAGCGAATTATGCGCCACCCTGGTGGAGTTCCGCGACGCCAAGGTGATCCTCATCAGCCACGAAGTCGGGCTCGGCATCGAACCCGACAACGCCCTGACCCGCACCTTCCGCGATCTCGTCGGCTCGGCCCATCAACGCCTCGCCGAAGTATGCGACGATGTCTATTTCGTCGCCGCCGGCCTGCCGCTGGCCCTAAAAGGCGACCCCCCGATCACGGCCCGTTAGCGGAAGAGCCTGCGCAATCAAGGGCTTGCCCGAAAGCCGCGCAGATACAAATGCTTCTGAAAATCACTCGCAAATACAACGACTTGCGAGACTCCGCCATTGCCGCTATGGCGGGTAACGATCCTTTTGAGGGAGCCCTCCCATGGCCAATACCGACCGTACGCTCGCCATTGCCGCGGCCAGTCTTGGCGTTGGGCTCGTGGTCCTGGGGCTCAAATTCCTTGCCTGGCACTTCACCGGCTCGATCGCGCTTTTTTCCGACGCCCTCGAATCGATCGTCAACGTCGTCACCGCCATTGCGGCGCTGATCGCGGTCCGGCTCGCCCAGCGCCCCGCCGATGAATCCCTGCCCTATGGCTATCACAAGGCCGAATATTTCTCGGCCGTGCTGGTCGGGGTCATGATCATCGTTGCCGCCATCCTGATCCTGCGCGAGGCCTATTTCGGGTTTCTGACCCCGCAGCTGCCCGAAGCGCCGGTCGAAGGCCTCGCCGTCAGCGTGGGCGCGACGCTGGTCAACGTGTTCTGGGCCCAATATCTCCGGCGCTATGGCCGCCGCGTGCGCTCGCCGGCCCTGGTCGCCGATGCCAAGCACCTGATGACCGACGTGATCTCGACCGTCGGGGTCATCGTCGGCCTGGTCCTTGTCTATGTGACCGGCATCGCCGCGCTCGATTCGGTGCTGGCCGCGCTCGTCGCGCTCAATATCCTCTGGTCCGGCTGGGGCGTCATCCGCGAAAGCGTCGGCGGGCTGATGGATGTCGCCGTGCCGCCCGAAACGCAAAAGACCATCCGCGAGGTCATTGCCCAGAATGCCGACGGCGCCATCGAGGCCCATGACATCCGCACCCGCCAGGCGGGCAAGCTCACCTTCATCGATTTCCACCTCGTCGTGCCCGGCGCCATGACGGTCGAAGCCGCCCATACGATCTGCGATTGCATCGAGGCCAAACTGCGCGAGGCGGTCAGCGACCTGCAAATCACCATCCATGTCGAACCGGAAAACAAGGCCAAGCACGCCGGCATCGTCGTGCTTTAGGGCTTTCCGCGCGAGACCCGCCCCCTTGCCCGCAACCTGCAACGCAGGCAGACTCGCCGCCATGCGCACCATCCTTGCCCTTCTCGCCGCCCTCACGCTCGCCACCCCGGCCCTCGCCCAGGCGCTTTGGGGGTCTTATGCCAATGCCCGCTATGGCTACGAACTCGACATTCCGCCCGGCTTCGAAGGCCAGGGCGAGAGCCCGAGCGGGGACGGGCAGGTTTTCCTCCTTGATGGGCGGGTGGCAAAACTCACCGCCTGGGGCGGCTATTTCGCCGCCGAGCCGGATTTCGAATCCGAGGCCAATGCGCGCTTTGCTTCGGACATGACGGCGGGCTGGGGCGTCATCGCACAGGCGGCGACGCCCAGCTGGGCCACCTGGTCGGCCAGCAAATCCGGCCGCGTCCTGCAGCACCACATGATCCAGTTGTGCGACGGCTCGGGCTATGCCGCCATCCGGCTCGAATATGCCCAGACCGACCGCCTCAAGCTCGACGATCTCGTCCAGCCGCTCATCGTCTCGCTCAAATCGACGGCCTGTTGAGCGCGCAGCGCTCGGCATGGGCGATCACCTGCCGCGCCGCCGCCTCGGCGGGCAGATCGGTGGTATCGAGATCGAGCCGGTTGGGGTGATCGACAACCAGCAAGCGCTTCGACTGGCGCACCTTTTGCGCGCCGGCGGCATCGGTCATCTTGAGCCGGGCCTCGCGCTCCGCCGAGGGGATGCGCCGGGCATGGGCCGCGTCCGATGCGGCCAGCAGCACCGGCACGAATGTGCCTTTCCGCCGCGCCGCGGTCGCCACCACTTCCTCATAGGCCTGCCGATCCATCGGATCGCTGTCCATCAGGGCATTGGTGAGCACGAAACTCGCCTGCGGCGCGGCGATCTCGGCCATGGCCGTCAGCGCCTGGCGCCGGATGGTCATGATCAGGTCCCAGGCGCGGTCCGGAATCTTCGTCTTTCCGTCCTCGCGGATCAGCGAAAAGATGACATTATTGGCCAGATGATTGTCGAAGAGCCGCGCGCCCGTGGCTGCCGCGATCGCCTTGCCGATGGCGAGCATAATGGCCGATGAGATAGATGATCGTATTGTGCATGCCGCTCCGGTCGCGCCCCCCTCAAACTGCGACATTCTGGCCGAGCGGGCACCTGCCGGCAATCGGCGACTCGCGCTATGAACCGGAACCGAAGGAGTTTTCCATGAAACCGATCAAGTTCGACCGCGACGAGACCAAGGCCATCGTTGGCGAAATCCAGGATTATTTCCGCCTGGAACTGGATCAGACCATCGGCGCCATCCCGGCCGAAATGCTGATGCAGTTCTTCGCCGACAAGATGGGCGCCTATTATTACAATCGCGGCCTTTATGATGCGCAGGCGCTGATCCGCAAACAGGTGGATAATCTCAGCGACGAGATCTTTGCCCTCGAACAGCCGACCAAACACGTCCGCTAGAGCGTCACCTTGCGCATGGGGCATCCGCAAATTGCCCCCTTTTCCAGGCCAGCGGCAGTGCTAATAGAGGCGGCCGGGCTTATCCGGCCTGCCGTCGGAGGAAGCCTTGGGCTTCAATTTTGCTACCCTCGCGCCCATCGGGCTGCTGATCGCCTCCAATCTTTTCATGACCTTCGCCTGGTATTGGCACCTGAAATATCATGGCCTGGTGCTCTGGGCCGTGGTGCTGATCAGCTGGGGCGTCGCCTTTTTCGAATATTGGCTGGCCATTCCCGCCAATCGCATCGGCAGCGCCGTCTATACGGCGGCGGAGCTGAAGACCATTCAGGAGGTGGTCTCCCTCACGGTCTTCGCCTTCTTCGCCGTCTTCTATCTCGGTGAAAAACTCACCTGGAACCACGCCATCGGCTTCGGTTTCATCGCCCTTGGCGCCCTCTTCATCTTCAAGGGGCCGCTGAAATAGCCCCTTCTTCGCCTCTCCTCCAAGGAGGAGAGGCGAGAACTCAGTGCTGGCTGCCCGAGCCGCCCACGGCAACGATATTATAGGGCGCGCCCTCGACCGGAATGTCGCCGGCCAGAGCAAAATCGGCGACATCGACCAGATGCACCACGCCCTTGAGCGGATCGGTCACCGCAACGCGGTCCCCCGCCACCGCGATACGCGGCCGCGGCAGGCTCCAGTCCCCGTCCATCGAATAGGGCTCGGTGACCTTGAGCGCCTGAACCAGCTCGCCGCGCACCACATCGAGCTGCCGCAAAAATCCGTCTTCGGTGAAAATGTAAGCAAATTTCGGCCGCGCCGGATCGGCAACGAAATGCACGCGCCGCGTCGGCAGATCGACGAGCCGGTAGGGCGCCGCCTCGGCGGGATCGATGATCACCACCTTGTCGGCCCCGTAATTGCCGAGGAAATACTGCATCCCCTGCCCGCCGATCAGCGTCGTGGTCTTGCCTTCCGGCAGGCCGGCATAGTCGAGCTTTTTCACCTGCGGCTCGCCCGAGCCAGAAACGACAAGCACGCCATCGCCGCACCCGACGATGAGCAGATTGCCCGAGGCAGCCTCGCCATGAAGATCGGGGCAGGCATGGGTCTCGCCCACCAGATCGCCTGCAGCGTCGATCACATTGAGCCCGATACGCGGCTTCTTCTCGTCTTCGGCATTGGCGGTCGAAACCAGCGTGAAATCGCCCCACGGCACGGCCAGCCCATGATGCGGGGTGCCGCTGTCGAGCTGGCTGACAGTCACCTTGCCCTCCTCCGTCCATTGACGGGGCGAGAAAAGATCAACCCGGCCCGAGCCGTCAAAGAACAGCGCCACCTTGCCCCCATGCTCGACAAAATGCGCCGGCTTCTCCCCCTCGATCACCGCATCCACCAGGGCCGGCTCGGAAAGCGCGATATCGCCGTGATCGCCATGGTCATCGATGGCAATGCCCGAGCGAATGGCCGAAACCTGACCGCCCGCGCCCTGCACGGCAAAAACCGCATCGCCCGATGCGCTGGCAACGAGCGATGCCGGGCTCTTGAGCGCAAATGTGCCCAAGGTTTCCCCGCTCGCCGCATCGAGCGCGGTCACCTTGCCTTCGGCATGATCGCCGACAAACAACCGCCAGGCCGTGACCTCATCGGCTAGGACCGGCGCCGTCAGCGCCGTGGCGAGAAGAAGAGAGGTAAAGATAAGACGCATATTCTGCTCTTTCCGATATGTTAGAACGTTACAACTGATTTCAAAATTCCGGCGCGCGAAGACAGCCCCGCCTTTCCTCAGGGAGGGCGCTGCCGGCTTCGGACGCCACGAAACTTTTGCTTCTCGCCGTGTCATCCCCGCGAA
>DATMSG010000313.1:0-7394 GCA_035565515.1 Devosia sp. | reverse complement strand
GCGTCCGCCCCGGCTGCGCGGCGAGGCGCTGCTCGGGCTCGGCGGGGGAAACAGACCCTCGGGCATTTCGCTGTCGAAATCGACCCCGGCGGCCTCGGCCAATTTCTTGCCCAGCTGGTCCTTGAGCATCTTGGCCTTCACCACTTCGATCTGGCCTTCCGCCAGGTCGCCGAGCTGGAACGGGCCATAGGACACGCGGATCAGCCGGTTCACTTCGAGACCGAGCGCGCCCAGCACATTCTTGACCTCGCGGTTCTTGCCCTCGCGCAGCCCCACCACGATCCACATATTGTGGCCCTGCTCGCGCTCGATCGTGGCTTCGATGGGCCCGTAATTGATGCCCTCGACGGTAATGCCGTCCTTGAGCGCATCGAGCTGGGCCTGGGTCACATAGCCATAGGCGCGCACGCGATAGCGCCGCAGCCAGCCGGTGGAGGGCAGTTCGAGCACGCGCTTGAGCCCGCCGTCATTGGTGAGCAGCAGCAGGCCCTCGGTATTGATGTCGAGCCGCCCCACGGTCACGACGCGCGGCAGGCCCTGCTCTTCGAGAGCCTTGAAAATGGTCGGCCGGCCTTCGGGGTCCTTCTCGGTCACCACCAGCCCGGCAGGCTTGTGATAGAGCCAGATGCGGGTGCCCTGACGCTCGGCCAACGGCTGGCCGTCGACGGTGATCTTGTCGCGGCTGGTGACGTTGAAGGCGGGGGTAATCACCTTCTTGCCATTGACCGTGACGCGGCCGGCGGCAATCCAGCCTTCGGCATCGCGGCGCGAGCAGAGCCCGGCGCGGGCCATGACCTTGGCGAGACGATCGGCGGTTTCGGGTTTTGGTGTGTCGCTCATGCGAACAGACTTTCGTGTCATGCGGGACCCGTTTTGGGCGGCGCGGAGAAAGCGAAAGGCGGCCGGATCATCCGGCCGCCAGGAGAGTTGTCGATAGGCTGGACGAAGCCGTTAGAGTTTTACGTCCGAAGGCTTCAGCGACACGTCCGGGCCACCGCCCAGCACGCCGCTGCTGCTCGGACCCTGAGTGCGCAGCGCGCGCCGCACGGCTTCGGGGCAACGAGAATCGCTCAAGGGAACCAGTTCGCCGGCCGGCGTACGGCACACGAGATTGGCGTCGCCCACGCGGGTGAAATATTCGTCCGGCGGCAGATAGAGCGGGCGGCCCGCGGTCGCGGTCACCTGCATGCCGGCCGCGCTCATGCGCGCGGTCAAGGCGCGGGCCTCTTCGGGCGTCAGCGGACGGCCCGAAAGCGAGCGCAGATCGACGACCTTGGCATTGCGCAGGCGCTGAATGTCGGCTTCGCTCAGTTTGGACGTGTCGATCCGCACGGTATTGCTATTGGCCGGCAGCTGCGCCGCAGCCACCTGCGTGCTCGGCGGGGGCAGGTTCTTGCCGTCGCGCGGCAGCACCAGCGGGGCGCGCGCTGAGGTCATGTCTTCCTTGGGCGGATCGCCGGGGATGAGGCCAACGCCCCGCGCCGTGGTGTTCAGCACGTCGCGTTCAAAGGTTCCGAAATCGGTCAGCGCATTGGTGCCTTCGACCGTGGTACAGGCGCCGAGCGCCAGCGTCGCCACCAGGGCCAGCCCTGCCAGCACTGCACGCGCCGGGGCCGAAATACGGCCATCCTGGCCGGTCAATCCAATACGCATGAAACGTCCCTTACGATAATGGCGGCGCTTATAGCGCATTTGAGGCCCTAAGGCCAGATTTGGGCAGCACAATGGTGCGCGAGCCTTAATCGGCCGGCTTTGCCCTGCTCCTGCCCAGGCCCACGAGGTCAACCAGCAAGAGGATGACCCCCAGCGTGATCGCCATATCGGCGATGTTGAAAATGTAGAACGACCATGTTCCCCAGTGAAAGTGGAAGAAGTCGGCCACTGCCCCATAAATCAACCGGTCGAGCGCATTGGACAGCGCCCCGCCAATGGCAAAGGCCAGGCCCAGCCGCACCAGCGGCGCATCGGTCCGCCACCACCAGACCGAAAGCCCCAGGATCGCCACCAGCATGATAGCGCCCAGCGTCCATACCGGCAGCCCATCGAGCAGCCCATAGGAAATGCCGGTATTCCACACCAGCACATAGTCGAAGAACGGGGTCACCGGCACGATCTCGCCGCCCCGCCAGCCGGTCATCGAAAACGGCACGTAATTGGCGAAAATCTCGACGCAGTTCGCCTGCCCGATGGCATAGCATTCGGCCGCGATATGATAGCCCTTTTGCGCCCGGTCGAGCCCAAAGGCGAGCACCGCCGCGACGAGGGAAATGTAGATGGCGGGATTGGCCTTGGCGGTCATGGCGTAAGCTCTCCCTTCCATCCTCCCCCACAAGGGGGGTGCCTCGACGCGCTCAGAAACAAGCTCAAAGCCCCGCCGCCGCACGCTCGCGCAGCGCCTGGGCGTCGCGCAGCGTCACGTCGGGATATTCGGCGTCCGAACCAACCTCGGGCAGCACCTTCCACGAGCGGGCGCAACGCTGGCCCTCGGCCAGCGCCGGCACCACCGCAACCCCCGGCACGTCGTCGAGCCTGAAGGCTTGGGCCGGGGCCTCGCTTTGCGACACCGCAATCGCCGAGGTGATGGCGATTTCCGCCAGGTCCTGCCCCTCGAGCGCCGCGATATAACGGGCGTCCGACAAGAACACCTTTGGCGCGGCTTCGAGCGACGACCCGATGCGCTTTTCGCGCCGCTCGATTTCGAGCGCGCCGGTCACCACGCGCCGCACGCCGCGGATGATCTGCCACTTGTCGGCCAGTTCATCGTCCAGCCACTCGGCCGGGATTTCCGGGAAGAGCCGCAGATGCACGCTTTCGTTCTCGCCCGGATGACGCTCCAGCCAGCACTCTTCCATGGTGAAGACCAGGATCGGGGCAAGCCAGGCGGTCAGGGCGTTGAACAGATGGTCGAGCACGGTCAGTGCCGAACGGCGCTTCACGCTCGAAATCGGGTCGCAATAGAGCGCGTCCTTGCGAATGTCGAAATAGAACGCGGACAGCTCGATGTTCATGAAATTGGTCAGGAGCGAGACGACCTTGCGATAGTCATATTCCTTGTAGGCGGTGCGCACGCCGGCATCGAGCTGGGCCAGGCGATGCAGCATCAGCCGTTCGAGTTCGGGCATGTCGCGGAAATCGACGATATCGTCACCCTTGAAATGGGCGAGATTGCCGAGCAGCCAACGCAGCGTGTTCCGCAGCTTGCGATAGCCATCGACCGTGGTCTGGATGATTTCCTTGCCCAGCCGCAGGTCTTCCGAATAGTCGGACGAGGCCACCCAGAGCCGTAGGATGTCGGCGCCGTATTGCTTGATGATGTCCTGCGGGGCAACCGTATTGCCCAGCGATTTGCTCATCTTCTTGCCTTCGCCATCCATGGTGAAACCATGGGTGAGCACGCTGTCATAAGGCGCATAGCCATTGGTCGCGCAGCTTTCGAGCAAGGATGAATGGAACCAGCCGCGATGCTGGTCCGAGCCTTCGAGATACATCGAAGCCGGGAATTTCAGATGCGGCCATTTCTGCTTGTTGCGCAGCACGAAGGAATGGGTCGAACCCGAGTCGAACCAGACGTCGAGCACGTCCATGACCATTTCATAGTCATCGGCCTTGTAGCTCTCGCCGAGATAGCGCTGGGCTGCACCGGGCTTATACCAGGCATCGGCGCCCTCTTCCTCGAAAGACTGGGCGATGCGGTGATTGACCGCCTCGTCCCTGAGGATTTCGGCGGTTTCCTTATGGACAAAAACCGTGATCGGCACGCCCCAGGCGCGCTGGCGGCTCAAGACCCAATCGGGACGATCGGCGATCATGGCGCGCAGCCGGTTCTGCCCGGTCGCGGGATAGAATTTTGTCTTGTCGATCGCCCTGAGCGCGCGGTGACGCAGGGTATCGCCCTCGGCGCCCTCGATGGCCTTGTCCATATAGACGAACCATTGCGGCGTGTTGCGATAGATCACCGGCTTCTTGGAGCGCCAGGAATGCGGATATTGGTGCTTTACGCGGCCACGGGCGATGATATTGCCATGCTCGGCCAGCGCCGCGATGACGCGATTGTTCGCATCGCCCTTCTTGCCATTGTCGTCGATGACGCGCGCGCCATCGAAACCCGGCGCTTCGGACGTGTAGAAACCGTCGTCGCCCACGACATAGGGGATGGACGGGTCGATACCGCGCTCCTGCAGCAGGCGCGTCGAATCCATCCAGATGCCGAAGTCGTCGAGACCATGGCCCGGCGCGGTATGCACGAAGCCGGTACCGGCATCGTCGGTCACATGCTCGCCATCGAGCAGCGGCACGTCGAAATTATAGGCGCCGGCAAAGCCGCGCAGCGGGTGCTCGGCCAGCGCGCCGGCCAGCATTTCGGCACTGACGGGGAAGACCTTTTCATAGGCTTCGACCTTGGCCTTTTTCATCACGTCTTCGGCCAGGTTGTCGGCAAGAACGTACTGGTCGCCGGTCATCGCCCAGTTTCCTTCCGGGGCGGACGTCACGCGATAGAGGCTATAGGCGATCTTGCTGGAAAAGGAGATGGCCCGGTTTGCCGGGATGGTCCAGGGCGTGGTCGTCCAGATCACCACGCTCGGCCGCACGAGCTTGCTGCCTTCGGCCGGCGCGATGCCGCCGAACCGGGTGATGGGGAACTTCACCCAGATCGTATCGCTCTCGTAATCGGCATATTCGATCTCGGCCTCGGCCAGCGCCGTGCGCTCGACCACCGACCACATCACGGGCTTTGATCCGCGATAAAGCTGCCCGGTCATGGACACCTTCATCAGCTCGCGCGCAATCTGGGCTTCGGCGTCAAAGCTCATGGTGAGATAGGGATTGTCCCATTCCCCCAGGATCCCCAGGCGTTTGAATTCCTCGCGCTGAATATCGACCCAGCTTTCGGCAAAGGCGCGGCATTCCTGGCGGAATTCCACCAGGGGCACTTCGTTCTTGTCCTTGCCCTTGGCGCGGTACTGCTCTTCGATCTTCCATTCGATGGGCAGGCCGTGACAATCCCAGCCGGGGATATAGGCAGCGTTGTGGCCGAGCATCTGCATGGACCGGCTTACCAGGTCCTTCAGCGTCTTGTTGAGCGCATGTCCGATATGGATATTGCCATTGGCATAGGGCGGGCCGTCATGCAGGGTAAAGAGCGGCCGGTCCTTGGCCTGCTCGCGCTGCAGCGCATAAATGTCCATGTCCTGCCAGCGCTTGAGCCAGATCGGCTCGCGATCGGGCAGGCCCGCGCGCATCGGAAATTCGGTCTCGGGCAGGAAGAGCGTGGCCGAATAGTCTTTTTCGGTCGCGCTTGCAGCGGTATCGGTCATGGATCGGCAATCGGTTCTGGAAGATTGGGCCGCCTTTTAGCAAGTGAGGGCAAAGGGGGCAAAGGTTGATTTCAGCGCAGGAACCCGAGCGTCTCGTCGAGCGCCCCGATGGGCCGGGCTTCGGCGATCATCTCCCGCGCCTTGCGGCGGTCGCGACCCATGGCCGCGATGAGATCGTCGAGCCCCTTGAACACTTCCTGCCCGCGAATATGCCCGATCAGCGCCACCGAGATCGTCTGTCCGTAAATATCGGCGTCAAAATCGAGCAGATGCGTCTCGAAGGGCGGAAGCTGATTGTCGAACATGGGCTTGCCATAGGCGGCCACCCCATCGAGCAGTTTGCCGCCCACCTTGGCCCGCACGGCATAAACCCCCTGGGCGAGCTGGAAGCCGGGCTGGGTTATCGTATTGGCCGTGGGGAAACCCAATTCGCGCCCGCGCTGGTCCCCTTTGACGACGCAGCCTTCGAAAAACCAGTGATAACCCAATAGCCGATTGGCCGCCGCCACCGCGCCTTCGGACAGCGCCGCGCGGATGCGCGAGGAGGAAATCACCTCGTCGCCCTCGTCCATCAGATCGAGCGTTTCCACCGCAAAGCCCAGCTCAGTGCCCTTTTCGCGCAAAAAGCTCGGCGTGCCGCGCCGCTGCCGGCCGAAATGGAAATCGGAGCCGACGATGACGCCTTTCACATCCAGCGCCCCAACGAGAAAATCGGCGACGAAATTTTCCGCCTCGATCTGCGAAAACGCCGTGTCGAAGGGCAGGACGATAATGCCATCGAGCCCCAGCGCCTCGGCCAGGGCCGCCTTGGCATCGCCCAGCGTCAGCCGGAACATGAAGGGGGTCGGGGCGAAGACGTCGCGCGGATGCGGCTCGAAGGTCAGGATCAGCGCCGGCACGCCCGCCGCATGCGCCCGCTCGCGCAAGGTGGCGATGACGCGCTGATGGCCGCGATGCATGCCGTCGAAATTGCCGATGGCGACATAGGCGCCCTTGAGCGCGGCGGGGAGTTCGGCAAAGCCGGAAAGACGAACGAAAGCGCTCAATTCACGACGCCCAGCTCAGACGCGGCAGAAAACCGGCGACACGAGCCCGGCTCGGCGCGATCAGTTCGGCAATCGCCTGCGGATCGGGCTTGCCGAAGGCATCGAGCTCGGCGGCATGGATCGAGCCGGTGATGAACAGGAGATCGATCCCGAACTGTGCCGCGCCCGTCGCATCGGTGCGCACGCTGTCTCCGATCGCCAGCACCCGACTCTTGTCGAGCCCCTTGCCCGCCGCCAGTTCCCCGAGGCGAAACGCCTCTTCATAGATCGGCTGATAGGGCTTTCCCGCCATCAGCACCATGCCGCCCATGGCCGCATAAAGATCGCCCAGCGCCCCGCCGCAATAGATGATCTGGTCGCCGTGCTCGACCACCCGGTCGGGATTGGCGCAGATCATCGGCAGCTTTCGCGACAGCCAGAATTTGGCGCGTTCGCGATACATTTCGGGCGTGTCTTCGTCGGTGTCGAGATCGGTCACCACCACCACTTCGGCCTCTTCGGGCCCGGTGCGCCGCAGCGAGAACCCGTCGTAAAGGGCGTCGTCCTCGGTCGCCGGCCCGACATGGTGAATGGCCCGCCCGCGATATTTCGAAATCATGGTGCGCGTCGCGTCCCCCGAGGAGACGATGGCATCATAGGCCTCGCGCGGCACATTGAGCCGGTCGAGCATGGCAACGATCGGCGGCGAAGGCCGCGGCGCATTGGTGATGAGCACCACCTTGCCCCCGGCACGGCGATATTGCACCAGCGCGTCCACCGCCTCGGGAAAGGCCGAGACGCCATTGTGAATGACACCCCAGACATCACTCAGCACCGCATCATAGCGCCCCGCGAGTTCGGCAAGGCCGGAAATGATGGGCAGGGGCGCGGCTGCGGACATGGGTCAGTTCCCGTGTGAAGGATGTCACTGGCTGCTATGTGGCAGTTCGGTCCGGGCGATCAAGCCCGAAACCGACCGAATTGCCGATTTCACAGCTCGGCGCGGCGGCGCGCCGCTTCCGGACGCGGCGGGACCGGCGGGGCGACCGTGCGG
>DATMSG010000312.1:0-1957 GCA_035565515.1 Devosia sp. | reverse complement strand
CTGGCGCTGGCACGCGGCGCGGCCGGCGCGCTGCTGGGCCTGCCCGCCGATATGGGCCTTGCCAATGAGGCCATGTTCGCCGGCACGGCTTCATTCTGCCTGAGCGCACTTTTGGTCGCCCATACGGCCCACCACATCAATGCCGGCTATGTCGTCCACGACAAGGCCCAGCTCAATGCCTATCGGCACCTGGTCGAGCATGTGCAGGACACCGTGCTGTGCTTTTCGACCGAAGGCGAACTGCTTTCGGCCTCGCGCTCGGCCGAAACGCTGTTTGGCTGCCCGCGCTATCAATTGACCACCGGATCGCTCGGCGAGCGGCTCCATGTCATGGATCGCCCGGCCTATCTCACCGCCTTCGCCGATGCCAATCAGGGCGGCAAGAGCCGGTCGATCGAGGTACGGATGCGCCGCGACGATCCGCATGCCAATGGCCTGCCGCAATTCATCTGGGTGGAAGCCCATTTCTCGCCCATCCGGGATCAGATGGCCGGCTCGCGCTATGAAGTGACTGCGCTGCTGCGCGATGTGACCGGGCGCAAGGACAGCGAAGCGGTCATGGCCGAGGCGCGGCGCTCGGCCGAAGAAGCATCGGAAGCCAAATCGCGCTTCCTCGCCACCATCGGGCACGAACTGCGCACCCCGCTCAATGCCGTGGTCGGCTTTTCGGAAATGATGACCTCGGGCATCGGCGGCGAATTGTCCCCGACCCATCGCGAATATGCGAGCCTCATTCACCAGAGCGGCAAGCATCTGCTCGATGTGGTGGGCATGCTGCTCGACATGTCGCGCATCGAGGCCGGCAAGTTCGAAATCGTCACGGCGCGGTTCCAGCCCGAAGAAATCATCCCGGCCTGCTTTGCCATGGTCGATACCATGGCCAAGGCGCGCTCGATCACGCTGCAGGCCGATATCGAAAAGGGCCTGCCGGCGATTCTCGCCGACGAACGCGCCTGCCGGCAGATTTTGATCAATCTGCTCTCCAACGCCATCAAGTTCAGCCATGCCGGCGACATGGTGACGCTGGTGGTCAAGCGCCAGGGCCAGTCCTTGAGCTTTGCCGTGCGCGACCAGGGCATCGGCATGGCGCCCATGGCACTCGAACGCATCGGCGAGCCGTTCTTCCAGGCCCAGGATGGGCTGAACCGGCAGTATGAAGGCACGGGGCTGGGGCTTTCGATCGTCAAGGGTCTGGCCGAGCTGCATGGCGGCGCGCTCCGCGCCATGTCCGAAATCGGAGCGGGGACAACCATGACCGTTCTTCTGCCGATAAACGGTCCGGCAACGAAGTTGGAAGAGACTGTCGCGGTTCTACCCTTGCACCGGGAGCCAGCGGCGGCGCCTATCAATTCATGGCAAAACGAAAAAAGAAAAGCGCAATGACAGCATCGACCCTGTCCCAGCTGCCGCTGATGGCCGGTAGCGTCCTCATGAACCAGCTCGGTCGTGGGGCGCATTGGGCATTCCATCGCTATATGCAGGCTCCGCTGGCCTCGACGGGCATTTTTGCCCTCGTGACCATGAGCGCACTTGCCGGAAGCAATGCGCTCTATTTCCAGACCGGCATGCATCCCTCGCCCTTCTTCGCGGCCGACCGCAGCGTGCCCTATGCCGTGACCCCCGAGGCGGCGCCGATGCCCGCGCCTGCCGCCATGCGCGAGCAGGCGGTGCAGGATGCCCAGCAGACCGCCGTCGCGCCCGAAATTGCTTCCCCGCAGACAACCGGCGGCGTTGCCGCTGTTCCCCAGACCATTCCGGATCAGCCCGTGGGCAATTCCGAAGTGTTCGCGGTGCAGAAAAAGCTCGCCGAGCTGCAATTGTTCCAGGGCAAGGTCGATGGCTATTATGGCCCGATGACCGCCCAGGCCATCCGCGCCTTTGAAGCACGCAACGGCTTTACCCCGCAGGGCGCCCTGTCCGCCGCGGTGGTCAATGCCATTCTTGGCTCCAATGCATC
>DATMSG010000311.1:0-7647 GCA_035565515.1 Devosia sp. | reverse complement strand
TTTTCGCCAGAGGCTTAATAGTCGAATTGCTTGGACAGGGTCAGCTTGAAGGTGCGGCCCTTGGAATCCGAGTTCGACAGATTGTCGCGATAGTCGGCATCGAAAATGTTTTCGACCGAAGCCTGAAGCTGGGTGCCGCCGAGCACGCCGTAATCGGGTTTCCAGGAGGCGAAGAGATCGTAGGTCTGGTAGCCCTTGCCAGGAACGACCGTCCGGCCATTGCTTGCCGCAATGCTGTTTTCGGAATCGGCGACGAACTTGGCGCGGGCGCCGAATTCGACATTGTATTCGGGAACACGCATGCCGGCGGACAGGACCAGGCGGTGCGCGGGGATGGTGCGCAGCGGATTGCCGGTATTGTTGTCATAGCCCCAGGTCGCGGTATAGGCGGCATTGGCAAAGACGATATCGGAATTATAGGCCGCCTCGACCTCGACGCCATAGATGCGGGCGCGATCGACATTGGCGTATTGGAAGCCGGTGGGATAGCCGGTGCTGCTGGCGCTAGTGCTGCTGGCGATGAAATCGTAGAGATCGTTGTAAAAGCCGGTGGTCTTGATCGAGGCCTGATCGCCCGAGGCGAGGAGGTCATAGGCCGAGACGGTGAAACCGGCTTCGTAATTGATCGCCGATTCCTTGCGCAGGTTCATGCTCATGCCGGCCCCGGCCGCCGTCGAGACGCTATAGAGCTCGTCGATGGTGGGCATGCGCTCGATGCGGGCGATGGAGCCGAACACGCCGAAATTCTCGTTGACCTCGTAAAGGGCGGCGAGCTTGGGGGAATAGGCCTGGTTGGAGATGTCGTGCGCCCCGGTAATGGCGGCATCGGGCGAGATGTGGCTGAAATCGGCGCGGACGCCGCTGATAATGGTCAGGCGATCGTCCCAGACGAATTCGTTCTGGGCAAAAAGGCCCAGCTTGTTTTCGACGCCTTCGGGGTGGGAGAGGAGGCGCGGGCGCGAGGCGACGGTCCGTTCCGCCAGGCGGTCCTGATGGCTGGCTTGGAAGCCGAAGGTGAAGAAGTTCTCGAAATTGTCGCCCGTCCACTCGACCGTATTGTCGGCCTGGAGCTGATAGGTGCGGTAGATATAGTTGGTATCGTCCAGAATCCACATGCTCGGTATGGTGCGCGGCAGCGTGGAGGTCGATCCGGACTGGTCGTTGGACGTGTTCGAATAGGAGAACTGGACGTTGAGATCGAGCCAGGGATTGTCGCTGGCCGGATTTTCATAGGCGAGGACGAACGTGTCGTCGGTAACCTTGCGATTGATCAGGCCGAAGGCGGAATTGTCGTTGAGGCCGGCATTGATCTGGGTCTGCACATAGGGCTGATCCGGATCGTCCGAACTCCAGCGCTGATAGGAGGCGCGCAGGACCTGCTCGTCATTGTCGCCGAAGCGCGCCGTGCCCTTGAGAAGGCCCGAAAGCGAGGTGAAATCGGTGCCCGGGGCGACCGTGCCATTGGCATAGGTGAATTCATTGGCCCGGCGCCAATTGCCGGCGGCCAGAATGTCGAAGGTGTCGTTGACGGTATGGGCCCAGATGCCCGATGCCAGCGTGCCATTGCCGTTGGAGTCATAGGACGTCTTGAGGCGAACCGCGCCGGTATGGCCGTCCTTGATGAAATCGGAGGCGTCCTTGGTGACGAAATTGATGACGCCGCCAATGGCGCCGGCACCGTAAAGCGTCGAGGAGGCGGGGCCGCGCAGCACTTCGACCTGCTTGTAAAGCTCGGTATCGGAGAAGAACGAGCCCATGCGGTATTGCTCGTTGAACTTGGGCACGCCATCGACATTGACCACGATACGGGCGGCATCAGCGGTGTTTTCGGTGATGCCGATGCCGCGGATATTGAAGGCCTGGCCCAGCACCTGGTCCGAGCCGAGCATGGTGACGCCGGGAACGCTGGTGAAGACGTCCTTGATGGTCGTCGCCTGTTTGGCGTCGAGATCGTCCTGGTTGAGCACCGTCACGGCCTGCGGCGTGTTGATCGCCACTTTTGGCGCGCCGGCGCCGATAACCAGGCGTTCGAGCAGCGTGATATTGATTGCGTTGACATTTTGCGCGTGAGCACCCTGCTGCGCAATAACTGCCAGCGCGACGCCGCCCAAAAGCGCGGCCGCGCGTGACCTGATCAGCCCCATATCTGTCTCCAGTTTTAAAGTCTTTTTGTGATCGGCTGGCTGGCGGGAGGCTGGCGGACCGGCTGAAAGAATGCTGACTCTTTCAATCACCTATTGCGGAGATAATTTATTATGGCTAAAGAAGTCAAGTTTAATTCTCCTGCTGCGGAGCCCGCTAGGGGCGTCGCAACCGTCTGACTTCACTGGATAAATTATGCCTTCGAACGATCTCCCGCCCGCGCCAGAGCAGCCAAAAATCGTCACGAGTGACGAGCTGCTGGGCGGTGGAAGCGAGATACAGATCGATCACAAGGGCATGGTCTATCGTTTGCGGGTCACCAGGCAGGACAAGCTGATCCTCACAAAATAGGGCCCTTCCCGTGACCGAGACCCTCGCCAAAACCGCCGAAGACATCCGCAGCCTTCGCGCGCTCCATCCGCAGATGCGCGAACGCGATTTTGCCCGTATCCATGGCATTGCCGAGGGGCAGCTGGTGGCCGCCGAAGTGGGCCGCAGCGCCATTCGGCTCCGTCCCGATGTCGAGGCCGTGCTCAAGGGGCTGACACGTGTCGGCGAAGTCATGGCGCTGACGCGCAATGACAGCGCCGTGCACGAAAAGATCGGGCCCTATGAAAAGGTCTCGTTCAATCCCCATGCCTCGACCGTCCTGGGCGAGCAGATCGACCTGCGCATCTTCCCCAGCCGCTGGGTACACGGTTTTGCCGTGGAAAAGACCGCGGAAGACGGGTCGGTAAAGCGCTCGCTGCAGTTTTTCGACCGCGCCGGCAATGCCGTGCACAAGGTGCATGGGCGCCCGGCGACCGATATTGGCGCATGGAACGCGCTGGTGGAAACGCTGCGTCATGACGAGCAGGCCGACGTCATCGCGGTGACGCCCTATGCGCCGGCCAAGAGCGATGGCGCGGCGGCCAGCATTGCCGAACTGCGCGAGGCCTGGGCGGCGATGACAGATACGCACCAGTTCTTTGGTCTGTTGAAGAAGCTCAATTTCGAGCGTCTTGCGGCGCTCGAAAGCGTGGGCGAGGATTTTGCCTGGCAACTCGATGCCAGCGCCGCCGAAGGCCTGTTCCGCGCCGTGGCGGGTACCGATCTGCCGATCATGGCCTTTGTGGGCAATGAGGGCTGTATCCAGATCCATGCCGGCCCGATCAGCAATGTCAGCCCCATGGGGCCCTGGCTCAATGTGATGGACGAAACCTTCCACCTGCATTTGCGGCTCGACCATGTGGCCGCCGCCTGGGCCGTGCGCAAGCCGACCAAGGACGGGCATGTCACCTCGGTCGAGCTCTATGACGGCAATCGCGACCTGATCATCCAGTTCTTCGGCAAGCGCCATGAAGGCGAAGGCGAGCGCCCGGAATGGCGCTCGGTCGTCGAGCATCTGCCGCTCTCTTCCACCTCCAACGCCGCCTGAGGGTTTTTCCATGCATAAGCGCATCCTGACGTCCCTTGCCGCAGTGCTTTTGGCGGCCACTTTCGCGGCGGCGCCGGTCTCGGCGGCGGAGTTGCATAAATTCGCCGATACGACGCGCCTCGTTTCCATCGGCGGTTCGCTGACCGAGATTTTTTACGAGCTGGGCGCCGAGGGCTCGCTGGTTGCCCGCGACCAGACGGCGCTTTATCCGGAGGCGGCAACGGCGCTGCCCGATGTGGGCTATATGCGGGCGCTGGCACCCGAGGGCGTGCTTTCGGTCAATCCGAGCGGCCTTCTCGTCATCGAAGGCAGCGGGCCGCCCGAAGCGCTCGAAGTGCTGTCGCATGCCGGGGTCGAATACCAGACAGTGCCCGAAACCTATTCGGCCGAGGGCGTGCTGACCAAGGTGCGGGCCGTGGGGCAGGCGCTGGGGCTGGAAGACCGGGCCGAAGCGCTGGTGGGCAGGCTCGAAGCCGATTTCGCCGCGCTCAAGCGCCGCACCGATGCCATTGCCGAGCCCAAGAAAGTGCTGTTCATCCTGTCCAATCAGGGTGGGCAAATCCAGGCTTCGGGCACGGGCACGGCGGCCAATGGCATTATCGCGCTGGCCGGCGCCACCAATGTCATCACCCAATATGAGGGCTATCGCCCGCTTTCGGAGGAAGCCATTACGGCGGCGGCACCGGACGCCATTCTGCTGATGGACCGTGGCGGGGATCACAATGCCACGGAAGCCGAGCTGCTCGCCAACCAGGCCATCGCCCTGACCCCGGCGGGCCGCAACAAGGCGATCTATCGCATGGATGGCGCTTATCTCCTCGGTTTTGGTCCGCGCACGGCGGCGGCGGCAAGCGAACTCGCCGACCTGCTCGAAGCCGGGACGCACCCGTAAACATGGCCGGCAGCATGTCTCTTCCCGCCGGTGACGCGCGGCCCGCTGGCGAGGCCACTACGCGGCCCGCTGGGGATCGCAGCCATATTGGGGGCGTCACCGTTATCGGACTCGGTTTCGCGCTGCTGGCGGCCATGGTGCTGTCCATGACGACCGGCGCCTCGGGCGCTTCGGCGCTCAATCTTGTCGTGCACTGGCTTGGCCTCAGCACGGACGAGGGCGCGGCGCTGCGCGACTATGCGGTGATCGTCAATATCCGCATGCCGCGCATGATCCTCGGCGTTCTTATCGGCGCGGGCCTGGCGGTTTCGGGGCTGCTCATGCAGGGGCTGTTCCGCAATCCGCTGGCCGATCCGGGCCTTGTGGGGGTGTCGAGCGGGGCAGCGCTGGGGGCCGTCATTATCATCGTGCTCGGGGGAACGGCTCTGGCGCCCTTCACCACCGCGCTCGGCATCTGGTCCCTGCCCGCGGCGGCGTTCGGCGGGGGCCTTCTGACCACCTTCGTGCTCTATCGCGTGGCGACGCGCGGCGGGCAAACGGCGATTGCCACCATGCTGCTGGCCGGTATCGCCATCGGCGCGCTGGCCGGAGCGTTCAGTGGCGTGCTCACTTACATCGCGAGCGAAAACCAGCTGCGCGACCTGACCTTTTGGGGCATGGGATCGCTGGCCGGAGCCACCTGGATCAAGGTTGCCGCCGCCGGGCCGATCATTTTCGTAGCGCTGGCCGTGGCGGGGTTTCTCGCCAAGGGGCTCAATGCCATGACGCTGGGGGAAGCTACCGCCTCGCATCTGGGCGTGCCGGTGCAGCGGTTCAAGCGCATCACCATCGTCGCCGTGGCGGCAGCGACCGGCGCCTCGGTGGCGGTGAGCGGCGGCATCGGCTTTGTCGGCATCGTCGTGCCGCATCTGCTGCGGCTCGTGATCGGGCCGGACCACCGCTATCTGCTGCCCGCCTCGGCGCTGCTGGGAGCGACCTTTCTGCTGTTTTGCGACGCCTTGAGCCGCACCATCGTGGCGCCGGCGGAATTGCCGATCGGCATTGTCACGGCGGCTTTCGGCGGCCCGTTCTTCCTCTGGATCCTGCTGCATCGCCGCAGCGCCTTTGCCTGGTGAGACAATGATCGCGATCGACAGTATCGAGGTTACAGTCGGCGGCCGCAAAATCCTGCATGGGATTTCGATGGAAGCGCCGGCCGGAAAACTGACGGCGATCATCGGGCCCAATGGCTCGGGCAAATCGACGCTATTAAAGGCGCTGTGCCGGGACTATGCCTATTCGGGCACGATCTTTCTCGATGGTCGCGACATCGCCAGCATGAGCCCGGTGGAGATCGCGGGGCTTCGCGCGGTGCTGCCGCAATCGAGCAATCTGCCCTTTCCATTCACCGTGCGCGAAGTGGTCGCCATGGGGCTGACGGCCGGGCGCCCGGGGGGGCATCCGCGCGCCTTGCAGCACCTGCCGGAAGAGGCCTTGGCGCGGGTGGATCTCGCCGGTTTCGGCGCGCGCTTTTATGGCGAGCTATCGGGCGGGGAGCAGCAGCGCGTGCAATTGGCGCGGGTGCTGTGCCAGGTCTGGGAGCCGGTGATCGATGGCGTGCCGCGCTATCTCTTCCTCGACGAGCCGGTGTCGAGCCTGGATATAAAACATCAGCTGATGATCATGGATGTGGCGAAACGCTTTGCCCGCAGCGGCGGCGGGGTCATCGCCGTGCTGCACGACCTCAATCTGACCGCGCTTTATGCCGATGGCATTGCGGCGCTGCGCGAGGGCAGGATGGTGGCGAGCGGGCGGCCGGACGCGGTGCTCACCGACGCGGTGCTGGAGACGGTGTTCGATGTGCCGCTGAAAGTGGGCGCGGCGCCAAAACCGGGCACGCCATTTGTGCTGCCGCAATCGGTGCGGCTCGGAAAAAGCGTGCGGGTAGCGTAACCGCCCCTATTGCAGGGGCGGCTTGCTCAGAAAATCGTTGCGATCGGCGGTCTTGACGCGCAGCCAGGATTCCCGGCCGGAGCGGACGATGCGCATGGCAAATTCCGATCCGGCGGGGGATTTGGACCAGAGCTTTCGATAGAAATCGCCGAGGCCTTCGACCTCTTCGCCATCGAGTTCCGAAATCACGTCGCCGCTTTTGAGGCCGGCCTGTTCGGCCGGGCCGCCATCGGACACGTTCATCACCACGACCCCATTATTGCGCTCGGCGGAGAAAACGCCGAGCCAGGGCCGGGCTTCGCGCCGGGCCTGACCGCGGGTGACGAGATCGTCGAGAATGGGTTTGAGGAGATCGATGGGAACGACCATATTGATGTCGGTGGTGTCGCCGGCCTGCAGCATTTGCAGGCGCAGCGAGCCGATGCCGATGAGATTGTCGTTTTCGTCAAGCAGGGCCGCACCGCCCCAGGAGGGGTGATAGGGCGCGGTGAACAGCGCCTCTTCGAGCATATATTCCCAATAGCCGGCGAATTCCTGCTTGGCGACGATCTCGTTGACGACCTCTTCGCCTTCGCCATCCACGATGCGGCCGACGGCGCGCACCTTTGCCGCCGTGGAATTGCCGAGGCGGAGCGCAGGCAGATCGAGATCTCCCATGGCCTGGACGAGGCCGAAGCCGGTTTCCTGGTCATAGGCGACGACATGGGCGGGCAGGACGCGCTCGTCGTGGGTCGTGAGCCAGACTTCCTCGGCCTCGGTGATGAGATAGCCGATGGTGACGATCAGGCCCTGGTCATTGATCACCGCGCCGCTGCCTTCGCGCAGCGTGCCCAGCGTATTGGCGGTGAAGGCGGTTTCCGGGACGTGAGCCCTGAGGGCAACGATGGAATGGCGCGCATTGGTGGGCATGGTGCATCCCCTGTTTGGCTTTTCCATTAGATATGGCGCATCCGGGCAGAAGCAAGGTTTTCACGACTGCGCAGCGCTTATCCGGGGGGCATCGCGGGTGGGCAGGGTCCGGCGGCCTACCCCTCCTTCACCACGCGATAATCCATATGGGTGACATAGCGCGTGGCGCGGGCGCCGATGGGTTCGAGCCTGGCACTCAATCCGTCCCAGAGGCGTTCGCCCTGGCCCGCGATCAGGGGCACGATCTTCAAATGCAGGGTGTCGACGGCGCCGGCATTGAGATAGTGGCGGAGCGTGGACACGCCGCCCGCGATGGAGACATTGCGCTCGCCGGCGGCTTCCCGCGCGCGCTGCA
>DATMSG010000310.1:0-42677 GCA_035565515.1 Devosia sp. | reverse complement strand
AAAGCGAACCCTTATCCACCTTCAATTCACCCGCCATCGTCACGAGCCCATCGAACAGCGCCGCCGCTACCGGATCGGCGCCCGGCGCTTCGCGCAACAGCCGGAACGTCGTCGCCACAACGCCGCCGCGCCCAACCCGCTTCTCGCCAATGATCGCCGCCGGCTTGTGCACCCAGCCGCAGACCATGCCTGCGATGACATTGTTCCCGAACTCCCAGGGCCTGAACCCGGTAAGCAGGTGATGCGGCACCACATCGGAGAACGAGAGATCAAAGATCGGCCCGCCCGGGATATCCGCAAACGCCCCCTCGCGCCGCAGCCATGAAAACCCGGCGATCCAGTCGCCGCGCCAGATCGTCCCGTCGCGCTCGACAAGGCTGATCCCCGGCAGGTGCTGGTCGAGGCTGGGCCGGAATTTCTTCCCGTCCGCCACAATCGAGCGATGCGGCAATTCCCCGAGCGGCATGTCGGTGCGCAGGTTCCTGTTGGTCTCGACCGTCCCGTCGGCCAGGATCAGGTAGCGCGCCCCGGCCTTGATGGCTTCCACATCGTCGCCATCGACGGCATGCACCAGCACCACGTCGGCCTCGGCAGCCGGTACCACACGGTAGCCGAGGCCGCTGGCATAGCTTGCGAGGGAGGAATCGGCGGCAGCGATGGAGGGACGCCCAGCCGTATCGCGCTTTTGATAAAGCGCGATCTCGCAAGTGTTGCGCGAGAGAACCGATCCATTGGCCTCCAGCACAAATTCTATGGACAGCACGCGATTGCCGCCACCCGCAGGCAGGGCAAATTGAATCTTGCCGAGATCGGCCGTCGAAACCTTTCCGGTCGCCGGCACGGCAACCGAACCCGAAATTTCTCCGCTCCAGCGCAAGACCGCATCGGCCGGAATGGTCTCGCCACCGGTACCGATCTTGATTTCAATATGGAGCGTGTCTCCGAGATAGGCCGAGTAGCGCGCCGGCCGCGGCACGATCACCACATCGGCATTGATCGTGCCGAAAATATCGTGGAACACGCGCGGATTGCGCTCGATATCGAGGAGACCATTGGCCTCCCAATGCACGTCCGTCAGTTCCGTGATCACATAGCCCATGATCGAGGAATAGCGGCGCATTTCCTCGATTTCGTAGCGCAGGTTCATGAACTGATACCATTGCACGTTCTCGATAAAGGCATCGAACGAGCCGAAGGTTTTGGCCAGATCGAGTGCGCCAAAGCGATCCTCGATGCCGTGCGGCAGCGCCACGCCGTCGCCCCAGAGCGAGCCGGTCTCGAACCAATCCGGCTCCGAACCATCTTCACGGCGCAGCTTCTTGGGATCAGGCAGACCCCAGACGCCGAATTCGGAAACGATCAGCGGCTCATCGCCCCTCCGTTCCGCATCGCCGAGGCTCGAGAACGTCCAGTCAGCACCAGCAGCAAACTGCGCGGTAATGTCGTCCCATTCCTGCCGGCGTTCCGGCACCGAACGGTAATAGTGGTAGTCGTTGAGGTCGGTCTTGACGTGGAAGTTCGGGAAGCAGGCGGAATTGTCGACGACCAGACGCGTCGTATCCTCGGCCTTCAGCCAGTCATAAGTGTCCTTCACCCACTGCCGATGCTCGGCATTTTCGAGCATGCGGGTGCCCCAGTCCTCATTGATGATCGTCCAGCAGATGATCGAGGGGTGGTTGCGATCGCGCTTCAGAATACCCGTCATCGTGTCGCGCATGCGCTGCGCCGATTTCGAGGTGAAATTCGCCACGTTCGGAATTTCGGTCCAGACCAGGAGGCCAAACCGGTCGGCCACGTCATAATAGCGCGGGTCCGGCACCTTGATGTGGCAGCGCAGCGTATTGAGGCCGAGCTCCTTGGCCTTTCTGGCCTGGTCTTCGAGAAATTCCAGCGAGGGCGGGGTATAGATCCCGTCGGGATAATAGTCCTGGTCCAGCGCCCCGCGCATATAGATGGGTTCGCCATTGAGCAGGATTTTGCCGTCCCGCGTCTCGACCGAGCGGAAACCGAAACGTTCTTCCACCACATCGACATCATCGCCCAGCGAGACGGTCAGCGTATAGAGATTGGGCTGATCGATGCCCCAGAGCTTTGGCGCCGTCACCGCCAGTTCCGCCGCAACCGAAGCTGCCGCCGTCACCTGGCTTTCGGCCACCACATTGCCACCGGCATCGCGCACGGCCAGCGCGACCGGCAGGCCCGCCGCCGCCGCCGAAAAATCCAGCGCCGCCTTCACCAGGCCATCGGTCCCCGCGGTAATGACCACCGCCTCGAGCCGCCGCGCATCCCGCGCTTCCAGCGACACCGACTGCCAGAGCCCGCCAATCCGCCCATACCAGGAAATCTTGCCATGCGGCACTTCGCCAAACGGAAAATCGGGAAAGGCGCGGTGATCGGCCGAAGGCATGGTCACGCGCACTTCGACCTCATTGGTCGGGCGCAGCAGTTTGGGATCGACGACGAATTCGAACGGCAGGAAGGCGCCTTCATGGCTCCCCAGCTTCTGCCCGTTGAGAAACACCTCGCAAAAATAGCTGACCGCGCCAAAGCGCAGCGCCAGCTCCTGTCGGTCCCAGCCAGCCGGCACGGCAAAGCTGCGCTTGTAGACGGCATGCCCGAACGTATCGACGAGATCGGAAAACTCGGCCTGCCAGGGCTGCGGCACATGTGCTTCGCGCCATGGGCCGTCCTCGTGCCTGAACTGCCAGACACCATCCAGCGACAGGCTCCTGCGCGGCGCGTCCATGGCCTCCGTGGCGATAGCACGACCCAGATTCATAATCTCCACCCTTAACGGTATTAGTTATATTATTATCATCCTATGGCCGAAACGTCCCGCTTGGCAAGAGGGTGAAAAGCCATGTTGAAGGGAGGCGCAAAAGCCCGGCGCGGCCGGCTAACCAATTCGCCGAAAAACGGCTCTCGATGCTAACAGTCTGCTACCGAATTGGCCTAAAAGGGGGAATCTATCCCCGCATCCGCGGGACACTCGTTTGACGCATCCCCATCCCCGGCCGGCAGCGCAACCGGGACGGCCGGGCCCGCCCCTTCCTTGATCGGAGCGAGCGGAGCCACGAAGCGGCAAGCGAGCGGCCCGGCGCCTTGGAGACCCCTATGGAAAAGCGCGCGACCATGCACGAAGTGGCCGAACTGGCGGGGGTTTCGCAGGCCACGGTCTCGCTGGTGCTCAACGGCGTCCCCAATGCCCGCGTCTCCAAAACCACCCGCCGCCGCGTGCAGGAAGCGGCCGAGCAACTGGGCTATCGCCGCGGCAAGGCCCATCCGGTTCCCGCCGGCCGCCAGCGCGTCATCGGCCTTTTCATCGATGAAGTGTCCACGACGCCCTTTGCCGCCCAGTTCCTCGAAGGCGCCCGCGATGAAGCCGCCCTGCAGGACGTTACCGTCGCCACCTTTTGCACCGGCAACAATCCCGCGCTGGAACAAGCCGGGCTTGACATGCTGGTCGCCCAAAACGCCATCGGCGCCATTTACGCCACCCTGATGACGCGCGAAGTCATTGTTCCCAATGCCTTTTCCGCCCTACCGCTGGTGCTGCTCAATTGCTATGAAAAGCGCCTGCGCCACCCTTCCGCCGTCCCCGGCGACATTGTGGGCGGCTATGCCGCAACCTCGGCCCTCATCAAGGCCGGCCATACCCGCATCGCCCATCTCGCTGGCGAGCATCACACCGCCGAAGCCGCTATCGATCGCGAAAAAGGGTTCAGGCAGGCCATGGAAAAGGCCGGCGTTCCGGTCGATGAAACTCTCGTCACCCTAGGCGGCTGGTCCATCCGCGCCGGCCGCGAACGCGCCTTGGCCCTGCTCTCGCGCCCCGATCGCCCCAGCGCCATCTTCTGCTTCAATGACCGCATGGCCATCGGCTGCTACGAAGCCGCCCGCATCCTGGGCCTGAAAATCCCTCAGGACCTCTCCATCGTCGGCTTCGACAACGAAGACATTTCCGCCAGCATGGACCCACCGCTTTCCACCATGGTCCTCCCCCACGACGAAATGGCCCGCTGGGCCGTCGGCCAATTGCTCGACGGCTTCGACAACCTCGACGCCGACGAAGGCATGCAGAAACTCAAGATCGAATGCGAGCTCGTCGAACGAAATTCAATAGCGCCACCAAGGGCCTGACACCCCAGTAGCCGACCCGCGCACCCACCCAGTAGCCCTCATGGTGAGGTGCGAAGCGAAGCGCAGCCTCGAACCACGAGGGCGTGCCCCTGCAGCATTTGAACACCCCTTACCTCTCCCTCTGGGTGAGAGGTGAAGGGGCCCTCCCCAAAACCTATCCCCGCGGCCGATCCACCGAAGCCCGCTCCACCAGCGGACATTCGAGCTTGGTCAGCGGATACCGCGCCTCCACCTCCCCATCGGCCAATTGCTCGGCGATCCACTGCCCCATGGCCCGATGCGGCAGCACCGAGGTTGTCAATTGCGGATGCAGGTGCCGGGCAATTTCCTCGTCGTCATAGCCCACCACCGACATGTCCCGCGGGATTTCATATCCCGCCTCTTTCAGCGCCTCATAGCAGCCGATCGCCATGCGGTCGTTCTGGCAGAAGATCGCCGTCGGAACCTCCGGCAAATCCAGGATTTTCCGCGTCGCCTCATAGCCGGCGCTGGCCGACCAGTCGCCCGAAAACACCAGGTCCGCATCGAATGGAATATCCGCCGTCGCCAGCGCCCGCCGGTAGCCTTTCAGCCGGTCCTGCGCCGCCTCCATCCAGATTTCGCCCGTAATCGTCGCGATCCGCCGGTGTCCGCGCGTGATCAGGTGATGCGTCGCCCGCTGCCCGCCGGCAATTTCGCTCGGCACCACAGAGGGATAGGATTGCCCCGTCGTATAGCAATTGAGCAGAAGCACCGGCACATCGAGGTTTCTGAGCGCCAGCGGCAGCTCCACCTCACGAGTAAAAATGGTCATATAGACCAGTGCCGAAACGCCCTGCTCGACAAAGGTTTCGATCAGCCCCGCCTCGACCTCGGGATCGTTCCGGCTCTGCGCCACGAAGACCAGATCCCCCGCCCCCTGCGCCGCCTGGCTCAAACCCTCGATCGCCTGCACCGCCTCCGGGCTCGTCGCCAGCTGATCGACGATGAACCCGATCCGCCCGGCCCGCCGCGCCCTCTTTGTCTCCACCCGCACCTGCGGCAACCCATAACCCAGCCGCCGCGCCGTCTCCAACACCCGCTGCCGCGTCTCCTGCGACAATCTTATCCCCGGGGCATCATTTATGACGAATGATACCGTCGCCTGCGAACACCCCGCCTCCCGCGCAATGTCGGTCATCGTGACCCGGCGCGCATTCGATCCGTTCTCTTTTCCCGAACGGCCCGGTTTCGCCAATGTGCGGGTTGAAGGAGGCATGACACTCGGAGACTGGATGCCATAAAAGCTAATACACGATCAGCTAATATTAGCAAGCCGCCCGGCGCCGGTTCACGGACGGATGTAAATGGGATTGCTCAAGGCCCGGCGGATCGGTTGCCCGGCGACATCGACATCGCGCAACTGCCAGGGCGGCTCCCGCCCCTCCAACATGCGCTCATACTCGGCAAGGAGAGCAGCGCGGCTTGCCTGGGCAATGATCTCGGCCCGGACAAAAAGCCGGGCCCCTTCGAGGTCCAGGCTGATGCTGAAATCGTCGCCGGCAATATCCGCGGCGGCAAGCTCGCCCCTGGCATCGATGAGGACAAGCCGATCACCCGCGGCTCCCCGAACCACCACATCAAGCCGCGTCAAACGCTCGACCGTGCCGCCCATAACGGCGCCGCCGGCGCGGATTTCGAGATGCGGTCCAGCGGGATTTTCGGTGACATAGCCATGGCCAGACTTCATCGCCGCCAGCACGGCATCCTCGCTGAGTTCGGGCAGCCAGAACACGGTCGTCGGTCGCGCCAGCACCAATGGGCCCTCAGGCATCAGCCGATCGGGCTGGTGAAAATCCGATCCGCCGATGGCGGAGAGCTTCATGCCCGAAGCCAGGCGCTGCTGGTAGCGATCGAGCGCGATCCAGTTCCAGGCAAGCCAGGTCGATTGCCAGACTTCCTGGCAGTCGGCGCGCGGCATTTCATAGTCCCAGGCAATGGCCGGCTTGTCGTGATTGATCGACAGCAGCCCGCCTTTTTCATGCACGAGCTTTTCCAGCACATGCGCATCCGATGGCCTGGTCATGCGGAAGTCGATCCACTCATCGACGCCATAGACATTGGCATGCCCCTCGGCCGTCGTGATCTCCATGCCGCGCACGAAAACCAGGTCGGGCGATGAGTTCGGGTGGAAATAGCGCCGCTGGCTAATGGTGTTGTGGTCGGCAATGGCCAGAAAATCGAGCCCGGCCTGCTTGGCGGCCCTATGCAAGAGTTCCGGCGCGCCGCGCGCATCGGAATGATAGGTGTGGCAATGAAGATCGCCCTTGTACCACCCTGCCCCCTTGCGCACCGGAAAGGTCCGGGCCGGTTGCGGCTCAAGCTTTCGCGGGGCTCCATCGAGGCTGATGGTCACCGCTACATCGGCCCCCGCCTCGGGAAGCTTGTAGAGCCCGAGAATGACATTCCACGTCCCCGGTTGGATTTCGCCATGGATATAGCCCGGCGTCGCATCGTCGGTAGCAAGAAAAAAGCGATCGCGGGCGCCGCCGCTCCAACCGCGAAACCCTTCTCGCGTCGGATAACCCGTATCGCGCGGATCAAAGGCGCCAAGGTCGATAATGCAATCCTCGGCCTTGGGATAGGCCAGCGTCACGTCAATGCGCGTCGTGCCGGCCGGCACCTCGAACGGAACGTAAAAATATGGATTCCGTACCTGATCGGCGCGGGTCACATGCGCTGTGATGGTCTTCAAAGCCTATTCCCCCAAGGCCGGAATGCGCTTGCCGGCGCTGTCGAAGAGGTGAACATGCTCGGGGGAGAAATCGAGTGCCACCACCTTCGAGAGGTCGAGATGATCGTCGGTGAAGATGCGGGCCGTGACGCGGGCGCTGTCGCCGCGATCCACGGTAACGAGGCTTTCCGGCCCCATATTCTCATTGGCAAAGAGCGGCGCGGTGATGGTGTTGACGGCGCCCGCTTCGGCAATGCCCAGATGTTCGGGACGCACGCCCAGCGTCAGCTTGCCGCTCGTCGCAAGCGCCTTGCCGATGGCATCGGTCATGGCGAGGCCGGCAATGGTCAGGCCTTCGGCCTTTAGCGCCAATTTGCCATCGACCTGCGCACCGTCCACCGCGACAAGGTTCATCGGCGGATTGCCGACGAAATTTGCGACAAAAGTGGTCGCCGGCCGGCGATAGATTTCGATCGGCGAGGCAAATTGCACGATATGTCCCTGATCCATCACGGCAATACGGGTGGCAAGCGCCATGGCCTCGGCCTGGTCATGCGTCACATAGACAGCTGTCATCCCCATGTCGCGCTGCAGATGATTGAGAAAGCCACGGGCCTCAAGACGCAGCTTGGCATCGAGATTGGAAAGCGGCTCGTCGAAAAGATAGACCTTTGCGGGATAGACAAGGGCACGCGCGAGCGACGTGCGCTGCTGCTGGCCGCCGGAAATCTGGCTCGGCAGGCGATCCATCAGGTGCCCGATCTTGAGCACATCGGCCACTTCCTTGGCGCGCTTGTGGCGCTGCGCCACCGGCTCGCCGCGAACCTTGAGCGGGTAGGCGATATTGTCGGCCAGGTTCATATGCGGATAGAGCGCATAGTCCTGAAAGACCATGGCAATGTTGCGGTCCTTGGGGTGAAGATGCGTCACCTCCTCCCCGCCAATGAAGATCTGGCCAGTGGTGGGCGTTTCCAGCCCCGCCATCATGCGCAGCGACGTGGTCTTGCCGCATCCGGAAGGGCCAAGGAGACAGACGAATTCCCCGTCCCCGATATCGAAGCTCACGTCCGAGACGGCCTTGAACTCGCCAAAGCTCTTGGTGACGTTTTTGAATTCAACAGATGCCATAAGTGCTTAAGCCTTGATGCCGCCGAAGAACCGGAAGCCGAACTTCCAGCTGACGAAGAGATAAAGAGCGATGACCGGCAGCGAATAAATCAGCGAATAGGCTGCCAGGAGCGTGACGATGGGCGTGCCCGCTTCCGAATAGAACGAGTAGATGGCGACCGAAGCCGGCATATTGCTGTCGCTGCGCAGGAGAATGAAGGGGATCAGGAACGAGCCCCAGATATTCACGAAACCCCAGACCACGACGACCACAATACCCGGCCGGATCACCGGCAGCGCCACATCGAAAAAGGCCTGCACCGGCGACGCCCCCGCCACCATGGCGCTTTCCTCATAGGATTTGGGGATCGAGTCGATGAAATCGCGCAGGATGAACATGGCGGTCGGCAAGAGCCCGCCGGCAAAGGTCAGGATCACGGCCAGATGTGTATCCATGAGCCCCGCCGCCGACACGATGAGAAAGATCGGCACCATGGCCGTCGAGCCGGAAACGACCGAGGAAAACAGGAGCAGGATATAGGTGACAGCACCCTTGCCGGGGATGGACGAGCGGCTGAGTGCATAGGCCGCCAGGGTCGCCGCCGCGCCAACGAGAATGACCCCACCCACGGCCTGGATGAAACTGTTCCACAGCGCCTGTACGGCATAGGAATTGCCGAAGACCGTCACGAAATTATTGAGCGTCCACGGGTCCGGCAGAGCCAGGCCGAGTTCCGCCCGCGCATTGAATGGCGCGAACAGGAACCACAATAGCGGCAGCGCGAAGATGGCGCCGATCAGCGCCGCAAGCGCGGAAAAGGCGATGCGGCCGACAAAGGCGGGAATGGTCATCCTCATCTCAGCGCACCCTCTTCTTGCGGCCGATGCCGAGATAGATCAGCGCGAAAGCGAGGTTAATCAGCATCATGATCACGCCCACCGCCGCACCCTTGCCGAACTGAAAGTCCTGGAAGGCGACGCGGTAATTGTAGATCGACACCAGTTCCGTCCGATAGCTCGGCCCGCCATTGGTGAGGAGAAACGGCGTGAAGGTGTTGAAAGTCCACATGGTGATGAGGATCAGGTCGGTGACGATATGGCCGCGAATGAGCGGCAGGCCGATATCGCGAAATTTTTGCCAGGACGAGGCGCCGGCAACGTCGGCGGCCTGGAAATAGCTCGGCGGGATCGAGGAAAAGGCCGAGTTGAACAGCATCATCGAGAAAGCCGCACCGCGCCAGGTATTGAAGACGACAATCACCCAGAACGGCTGCTGTAGTAGAAAATCGCCCTTGGGCAGGCCAAACGCTTCGAGCAGCATATTGAGCGTACCCTGGTCGCGATCGAGAAAGGCGAACCAGGCAAAGCCGATGACGACTTCAGGTAGAATCCAGGCAGCGATGACGAAGGTCTCGGTGATGCGCTTCACCCAGGGCGGCACGGTCTGGATCAGCCAGGCGAGCAGCAGGCCGAGCAGCGCCTGCCCCACGAGCGCCGAAGCCAGCACGAATTGCGTCGTCAGGATCAGCGAAAAGCCGAACTGCCCGCGCTGGAAGAAGGTCGCCGGGTCGAACAGCGAGAGATAATTGGCCAGGCCGACGAATTCGGGATTAAGCGCCGTGCGCCCGAGCAGCGTCCGATTGGTGAACGAAACGAAAATCACCCAGAAAAAGGGCACAATCACGAAGACCGAGACCAGAAGGCCGGCAGGCGTGAGAAAGGCCGCGCCGGCGCGGTTGGAAAGCAGCGCGAAATTGCGCACTTTCCGCTTCGGCTTGGTCGCGATTGGTTCGGTGGTCATGGGAAACCCCACAGGCGGGACGTTTCAGTAGGCCTCATCCTGAGCCTGTCGAGGGACGAGGTCGTGCACGCCGAAAACCTGATGGCGCGACCTCGTGGTTCGACAGGCTTACCATGGGGTCTACGACAGATCGCAGCGCGCTTGCCGGTGCCCGGCGCCCGAAGGCACCGGGTCCGCCAGGCAGAACTAGAGCAGGCTAACGGTATTCGCCTCGCCGACAATGGCGGTGACCGCCGCCTTGTATTGCGCCATGGCTTCTTCTGGCGAAAGTTCGCCCGAAACCACGGCTTCGGTCATGCGCTGGATTTCCGAGGAGACCGCATTGTAGTTGGGGTCATTCGGGCGCGCCGTGGTCAGCGGCAATAGCGTCTGGCTGACTTCCGTCAGGAACGGGCTGTTCGGGATTTCGATATCCGTGCGCGCGGTGATGCGCGGCTGGATCGCCTGGAACGCATTCTGCATCTCCGGCTCGTTCATGAACGAGAGCAGAGCCCAGGCTTCCTTGGGCGCGTCGGTCGCCGGATTGATCACGAAGCCCGTGCCGCCCGAAATGGTCACGAAATCCTGGCCATTGATGCCTGCGCCCGGCTCCTTGGCGGGAACCTTTGCCCAGCCCATGACCTCATCGCGGTTCGGCACGGCGAATTCGGAGCCTTCCGGAGTGACCGAACGGTAGAAATAGTCGCCTTCCAACAGCAGCGCCGTCACGCCGTCGCGGAAATTGGCAAAGGACCGGTTGCGGCCGTCCGCCAAGAGCTGGGCGCGCTGATCGCCGAGCTGTTCATCGACATAGATGGTCTTATAGAGATTGAGCGTATCGAGAATGCCCTGGCTTGAGACGATGAACTTGCCGTTCTCGTCGGTCACCTTCTCGCCGGTGCCGAGCAGCGCCAGCCAGTAGCCCTGCATGGTCGTGGCTTCGCCCATGGCGACGCCGGCATTGAGCTGAATGGGGAAGCTGTCGGGCTTGACCTTCTTGATGGCGCGGGCGGCGTCGAGCACCTCCTCCCACGAAGTCGGCTGCCAATTGTCGGCATCGATCCCGGCTTCGGCCAGAATATCCTTGCGCGTATAGATCATGCGCACGTCCGTACCGAGCGGAATGCCGTAGAACTTGCCCTGATATTCCATCAGCGCGCGCGAGCCTTCCGACAGCGCCGCCCACCCCGACCAGTCATTGACTTCGGGGCCCGCCACCTCGTCGAGCGACTTGAGAAGCCCACCTTCCACGAAGGAAGGAATCAGAAAACCATCGAAGGCGGACACATCGGGGCCCGCGCCGGTCGAGAAATCGAGGGCCAGCTGCTGGGTGAGTTGCGCATCTTCGCCGCCGAACTGGTTGAGCGTCACATTGACGTCCGGATGGGCCGCCTCGAACGCCGGAATGACGCTTTCTTCGATCCACTGCGCCGTGCCGCTATTCACGCCACCGATCACGCAACGGCAGGTCACGTTGAGATCGACGGCAAAGGCAGGAACGGCGACCGAGGTGACGCCGACAAGGCCGAGCGCAAGCGCGCGCATACGATTGTTCATCGCAAAAATCCTCCCGAAATGGTGGCTCCGAATTCTCCGGTAACCGATATTGGCCAGGCACTCCCCGCGTCCGGCCGTCAAAGAATGAACACGTTTTCATTTCTCGTCAATGCGGAGAATTCGCAGAGCTGAAAACTGACGCCACGGGCGCGTCTGCTGCATGGCAGGTTTCCACGACATTGCCGTGACAATTCACGCATCGATTGCGAGTCAGGCGCTTCACGGCTAGCTTGACGAGAGGCTCCCTTACAGCCATTGAATTGAACACGTTTTCATCCAAAATGGGTGAAGGGGAGGATTTTGTGACCGACAGCGACCAGCTTCCGCGTGGGCGGGCGACTGCCGAAATGGTTGCCGCGCGCGCCCAGGTTTCGCGCGTCGCCGTCTCACGCGCCTTCAATCCGCACACCTCGCTAAAACCCGAAAAGCGCGAGCTGATCCTGAAGATCGCGCAGGAGCTGAACTATACGCCCGACCGCGCCGCCCGCGCCCTGGTCAGTGGCCGGTCGCATCTTGTCGGCGTCATCGTGCCCGATGTGTGCAGCCATTGGGAAAGCCAGGAAATCGACGCGCTGACCACCGCGCTTCAGGCCGAAGGCTTTGCCACCCTGCTGTTCAAGACGCGCACCGACTATTCCATGGACGAGCAATTGCTCGCCTATATGCGCGGCTTCAATCCCGACTCGGTCATCGCCTTCGTCGAAAACGTAAAGCCGCATACCCTGGCGCGTTTCCTCGATCGCGCCGTGCCCATCTATGTGCATTACCCCCTGCCCGGGGTCAGCACCGAGCCGGAAAACGAACCATTGCACGACCGGCTCAATGTGCTGCAGCGCGATGGCATCGACCAGGCCGTGGCCCTGCTTCAGGGCTTTGGCGCCAGGCGCATCGCCTATCTCTCGGGTGCCGAAAAATCCCGCGCCAATGGCGCACGCGAGGGCACCCTGCGCCAGGTCATGGCCGATCGCGGCCTTGCCCCGCCCGTCGTCGCGCGCGGCGATTTCAGCTATGATGCCGCCTATCAGGCGACGATAGACCTGTTCCGCGTCGGCGAAGGCGCCGATGCCATTTTCGCCGCCAATGACGTCGGCGCCTTCGGCGTCATCGACGCTCTCCGCCACGAATTGAAGCTGCGGGTGCCCGAGGACGTCAAAGTCGTCGGTTTCGATGACATCGCCCAGTCCCACTGGAAAAGCTACAATCTCACCACGGTGAAATTCGATCTCGACGAGCGCGTGCGCGCCCTTGTCCGCCTGATCCTCCGCCGCCTCAACAACCCCGACGCTCCGGGTTTTCAGGAAACCCTCAACACCCGGCTCGTCGTGCGCGGCACGGTCGGCTGAAACCCTTTGTCATGACCAAGAAAATCCACCTCGTCTTCAAGACCCACCTCGATATCGGCTTCACCGACCATGCCGCCCGCGTGCGGGCGCAATATCACGACCAGTTCATCCCCCAGGCCATCGCCACGGGCGAGCATTTTTATGCCGAAAATCCCCAAAGGCCCGAATTCATCTGGACCACCGGCGCCTGGCTGATTTGGGACCACCTGCATTCGCAGAGCGCCGAACGGGTAAAAAAGCTCGAACGCGCCATCGAGCGCGGCTTGATCACCTGGCACGCCCTGCCCTTCACCACCCATACCGAACTCATGTCCCCCGCCCTCTTCCGCGCCGGGCTCTCCTTCTCGAACGAACTCGATCAACGCTTTGGCCGCAGGACCGCAGCGGCCAAGATGACCGATGTCCCCGGCCACACGCTGGGCATGGTGCCGCTCCTTGCCGAGGCCGGGGTTAATTTCCTACATCTGGGCGTCAACACCGCCAGCCCCGTCCCCGACGTGCCGCCGATCTTCCGCTGGCGCGCGCCGCGGGGCGAAGAAGTGGTGGTCATGTATCAAGCGTCCTATGGCACCACGGACTTTCCGGCTGGCCCCGAAATCGGCCTCAGCTTCGCCCATACCAATGACAATATCGGCCCGCAAAGCGTCGGCCAGACCGTCGAGGCGCTACGCCATATCCGCCGCGAAAACCCCGATGCCCTGGTCACCGCCTCGACGCTCCTTGCCTTCGGCGCCGAAATGTGGAAGCGCCGCGAAACCTTTCCGGTCGTCACCGATGAAATCGGCGACAGCTGGATTCACGGCACCGCCAGCGACCCGCAAAAACTCGCCCGTTTTCGCGCCCTGCAGCGCCTCTATGATGGCTGGGAACCGACCGAAACCCGCCGCGCCTTTGGTCGCGGCCTGACCCAGATTGCCGAACACACCTGGGGCGTCGACATCAAGACCTATCTCCGCGACGACCAGGCCTGGGATCGCGCCGATTTCGATAAGGCCCGCAGAACCGACTATCGCTTCGCCTATTCCGAACAGTCTTGGGCCGAGCAACGCGCTTATATCGACACCGCACTCGCCGAACTCGACACCGCCGACCGGCAGGCCGCCGATCGCGTACTCAGCGAAACGACCGTTTTGCCGGCTGCCGAACCCACCGGCATGGCCACCAACCTAAGCGACGGCGGCTGGACCGCCGACCTCGACCCCGCCACAGGCAGCATAGCCGCCCTCATCGCCCCCAGCGGCACGCCCATTGCCGGCAAGGACGGCGTACTCTTCGGCTACACCCATGAAAGCTATGACTGGACCGAGCTGCAAAAACACCTCGACACCTATCTCCAGCACCGCCAGGAATGGGCCATTCTCGACCACGACAAACCCGGCCTCGACAGGGCGCGGACGGCCCGGACTGCCGCAATTGCTCCGGTCCTGGAGGGCACCAATGAGGCAACCAGCATCGCCACCCTGCCCGCGGCCGCCCACGCCGAAATCGGCGCCCCGGCCCGCTGCGATATCGCCCTGCGCGGCCTTGGCGACCGCCAGGCAGAAATCACCCTGACCCTGCGCGACAAACCGGCCAATCGCATGCCCGAGGCCGGCTTCTTCCGCTTCACCCCGCGAGGCGGCGAGGTCTGGCGCCTCAGGAAACTCGGCCTTTGGCACGATAGCGCGGCCATCGCCCGCGGGGGCGGCGGCCAATTGCAGGCGGTCGAAGCGGTCGAGACAAGTGCCAATGGGCAGACATTGAGCCTGACCCTTCTCGATGCCGCACTCGTCGCTCCCGTCACCGCGCCCTTCATTCCCTTCGAGCACGAACGCCCGGACTTTTCGGGCGGTCTCCGCGTCAATCTCTACAACAACAAATGGGGCACCAATTTCCCCATGTGGTGGGAAGGCGACGCAAAATTCCGGTTCGTGCTGACGCTCGCGTAGCCCTTGGCATACCCAAGCACTCGACTCACCCCGGCCTTGAGCCGGGGCCCATCCTGAAATCTCAAGATGGGTCCCGGCCTGCGCCGGGACGACAACGGGTGTTTTTTGGTGGCGGAGTAACCTACCCCGCCACGCCGTCCTCAATCGGGATCAGATCCGCGAGGCCCCGATCGTCCAGGAGCCCCCTCACATCGGGATCGCGCCCGCGGAACAGGCGATAGGCCTCGGCATAGTCGCGTGAACCGCCGGCCGAATAGACATATTTGTAGAGCCTATCCGCTGTCGCCTTGTCGAAGGGATCGCCCGCTTCCTCGAAAGCCCCATATCCATCGGCATCCAGCACTTCCGACCAGAGATAGCTGTAATATCCGGCCGCATAGCCATCGCCCGAGAAGAGATGCAGGAAATGCGTACTGGCATGGCGCAGCGCGATTTCCTCGGGCATGCCAATATCATCGAGCGTCTTGCGCTCCAGCGCCGAAATGTCCTGGTTCTCGGCGATTTGCACCGAGTGATAATCCATATCGAGGATCGCCGAGGAAACGAATTCGACCGTTTCAAAGCCCTTGTTCGCCTTGCCCGCCGCTGTCATCTTGTCGAGCAGCGCCTGCGGAACGGGCTCTCCGGTGCGATAATGCACCAGTCGCTCCAGCACCGGCTTTGATTCCAGCCAGTGTTCGTAAAGCTGGGAGGGCAGTTCCACAAAATCCCGCACCACGCTGGTGCCGGCAATCCGCGGATAGGTTACGTTCGATAGCAGCCCGTGCAACCCATGGCCGAACTCGTGGAACACCGTCCGCGCCTCGTCGAGCGAGAGCAAAGCCGGCTGCCCCTCGGGCGGCTTGAGGTAATTGCAGGTATTGACCACCAGCGGGATCACCGCGCCATCGAGTTTGGCCTGCTTGCGGAACGAGGTCATCCAGGCCCCGCTGCGCTTGCCGGCCCGGGCAAAATAATCGCCGTAGAAAATGCCGATCGTCTGCCCCTCGCGCTGCACTTCCCAGACGCGTACGTCAGGGTGATAGCCTTCGATGTCGTCCCGCGCCACAAAGCGCACGCCGAAGAGGTTCTCGGCGACGTAGAAAGCCGCCTCCACCACCTTCCAGAGTTCGAGATAGGGCTTGATTTCGTTCTCGTCGAAATCATAGCGCGCCAGCCGCAATTTCTCCGCATAATAGCGCCAGTCCCAGGCTGCGAGGGCAAACCCGCCGCCCTCATCATCGATCAGCCCCTGCAATGCCGCCCGATCATCCAGCGCCCGCTGCCGCCCCGGCTTCCACACCTGTTCGAGCAGGCCTCGCGCTGCCTTGGGTGTGCCGGCCATGCTGTCGGCGAGCTTGTAATGCGCATAGCTTTCATAGCCGAGCAATTTCGCCTGCTCGCCCCGCAACCGCAGGATTTCGCCGATAATCGCGTGATTGTCGTTCGCATTGCCATTGGCACCGCGCTTCACAAACCCGCGCCACACCTTTTCGCGCACCGCCCGGTCCCGCGCGAAATGCAGCACCGGCTCAACGCTCGAACGCGACGCGGCCACCGCATAAGGCGCATTGAGTTTCCTGTCCCGCGCCATCTCGGCCGCCGCCGCCCGCGCAAAATCGGGCAATCCGTCAACCTCGGCCTCGCTGAGAGCAAAAACCGTATTCTGCTCGTCCGCCAAAACGTTCTGCCCGAATTCCGTACCGAGCACGGCAAGCCGCTCGACAATACCGGCAAAGCGTTCGCGGTCGGCCGGCGACAGCCGCGCCCCCGAGCGCACGAAATCGAGATGATAGCGCTCCAGCACCCGCAAGGCCTCAGCATCGAGCCCGAGCGCCCCGCGCTTTTGATAAAGTGCATCGATCCGCGCAAAGAGCGCGGGATTGAGAAAAATGGCATTCCAATGCCGGGCCAATAGCGGCGAAACATCCCGCTCGATGGCCTGCAATGTCTCATTGGTATTGGCCGAAGCGAGCTGCGAGAAGACGAGATCAACCCGGTCGAGCTGCGCGCCGCTCCGCTCGAGGGCCGCAATGGTGTTCTCAAAGCTGGGCGCGCTCGCCTCGCCCGCAATGGCGGCAATCTCGGCCTCATGCGCCTTCAGCGCCGCTTCGAAAGCCGGCTTGAAATGCTCGGTCCTGATCTCGGCAAAAGGCGGCACCCCAAAGGGCGTCGCCCAGTCTTGGAAAAACGGATTGGTCATACGAGGAACTCTCCTTTGGAGGAGAGAATGGGATCGGCAGCCAAAAGGGACAAGTGCACTTGTCCCTTTTGCCGCAAATACTTCGCCCTATTCCACCGTCACCGACTTGGCGAGATTACGCGGCTGGTCGACATCGGCGCCCAGATGGGCGGCCGTGTGATAGGCGAGCAATTGCACCGCGATCGCCGCAACGATCGGCGCCACGAACGGATGCACCTGCGGCAGAACAATGCACTGGTTCGCCATGCCCCCATGGGTTGCCGCGCCTTCGGCATCGGTCACCAACACGATACGCCCGCCCCGCGCCGCGACCTCCTGCATGTTGGAAACCGTCTTTTCCGAAAGCTCGTTCGATGGCGCAATGACGGTGACCGGGATGGTTTCATCCACCAGCGCAATCGGCCCATGCTTGAGTTCTCCGGCCGCATAGCCTTCCGCGTGAATGTAAGAAATTTCCTTGAGTTTGAGCGCGCCTTCGAGCGCGATCGGATAAAGCGGCCCACGCCCGAGGAACAGCGCATCGCTGGCCTTGCTGATGCCCCTGGCAATCTCGGCAATGTCGTCTTCGAGCAGGAGCGCCCCGGCAATGGCGCCGGGCAGTGTTTCCAGCGCCGTTACGAGGTCGGCCACCGCCCCATCGTCCAGCACCCCGCGCGCCTGTCCGGCCACAACCGCGAGGCAGGCAAGCGTTGCCAACTGTGTCGTAAAGGCCTTGGTGGACGCCACCCCGATCTCGGGTCCGCAGCGCAGCGGAAACACCGACTTCGATTCCCGGGCAATGGTCGATTCCTCGACATTGACCACACTGGCAATGTGCTGGCCCTGGCTCGCGCAATAGCGCAGAGCCGCCAGCGTATCGGCCGTCTCGCCCGATTGCGAAATGAACAGCGCCAGCCCCTCCGGCGCCAGCGGCGGCTGGCGATAGCGGAACTCGGACCCTACATCGATATCGACCGGCAGGCGGGCATAGCGCTCGAACCAGTATTTGCCCACCACCCCGGCAAGATAGGCCGTGCCGCAAGCCGAGACCGTCATCCGCGAGAGACCAGCAAAGTCGAAGGAGAGCGGGTCCTGCACCGCCAGCGCCCGCGCGCCGCGATCGACGAACCGCCCGATCACCCGCGAAACCGCATCCGGCTGCTCATGGATTTCCTTGAGCATGAAGTGGCGATAGGGCCCTTTTTCCACGATGTTCGAGGAAGCATTGGTCTGGTGCACGACGCGGCTGACGCTCGCCCCGTCGCGGCTGCGGATCGCGGCCTTGCCCGGCGTCACCACCGCCCAATCCCCCTCTTCGAGATAGGTCACCTTGTCGGTAAAGAGCGACAGGGCCAGCGCATCCGAGCCAATGAACATCTCGCCCTCGCCATAGCCCACCGCCAGGGGCGAGCCCTGCCGCGCCGCCACCAGCATCTGTTCTTCGCCATGGAACAGGAAGACCAGCGCAAAGGCCCCCTGCAATTTGGAAACCGTTGCCTGCACGGCGGCAACCGGAGACAGGCCCAGATCCATCCAGCGCGTCGCCATCATGGCGACCACTTCGCTGTCGGTCTGGGTCAGCGGCAGATAGCCATCGGCCGCCAGCTCGACCAGCAAGGGGCGATAATTTTCGATGATCCCGTTATGCACCACCGCCACGCGCGGGGTTGCATGCGGGTGGGCGTTGAGCTCGGTCGGCGCGCCATGCGTCGCCCAGCGCGTATGGCCGATGCCGATCGTGCCGGCCAGGGGATCGCGGTCCAGTTTACTGGCAAGGTTCACGAGCTTTCCCGGCGCGCGCCGCCGCTGGATTTGCCCATGATCGAGGGTTGCGATACCGGCGCTGTCATAGCCCCGATATTCGAGCTGCGCCAAGGCGCTGACCAGCCGGTTGGCCACCGGCTCGCGGCCGACAATTCCAACGATTCCGCACATTTTTCGCTCCCGACACATAAGGCCGTTACATCGAGGCTAGGCGGGGCAAGCGTCCCAGGCATTGATGGCAGTCAATGCCGCAAACACAAATGCCCGGCGTGGGGGCTGCCGGGCATCTGCGCGATGACGTGGGGGCGTCATCGATTGGGGGTCAGAGAATAAAGTCGCCAACCCCCAATTGGATAAGGCCTGTCAGTTCGACATGGAAATCGGCGATCCGGTCGCCATTGAGGTCGCCCATGACAATGGTCTTGTCGTTCGCCGTGCCGATTACATCCTGCATGCTCCACTGGATTTGCCCCCGGACCCCGGTAAATGCCGCGCCTTGGGTGGCAAGGAAGCTGAAGGCCTGATTGCCCGAGAGCATGGTATTGGCATCGATCGCCGAAAAATCGAACTTGTCCTGGCCCGGCGTGAAGTCGGTGATGACATCGCGGGTCAGAATCGTAATGCCCATTTCCGAGGTACTGGTGAAGATGAAGGTGTCGTTGTCGGCGCCCCCGGTCATCACATCGCGCCCGGCCCCGCCGGTAAGCCGGTCGGCTCCATCCCCGCCGATCAGCGTGTCCGCTCCACCGAGGCCCATGAGGATGTCATTACCGGCCCCGCCATCGAGGACATTGGCCGCTGACGAACCGGTTATGCTGTCGGCGCCCGAGCCGCCGGTGACGTTCTCGATGGTGGCCAGCGTATCGCTGCCGGTCTGGCTGCTGGACGCGGTGCCGTTGTTCAGGTTCACGGTTGCAGCGGCCGAGGTGCCTGAGAGATCGTAGCGATCGATGCCGGCATTGCCGGAATAGCGATCATTGCCATCGTTGAGCGTGGCAAAGAAGACATCATTCCCGTCACCGCCATTGGCGGTATCATTGCCTTCATCGCCATAGATCAGGTCATTGTCCGCCCCGCCCGAGATCGTGTCGCCACCGGCAAGGCCATGATAGGTATCGGCCGACGCCCTGCCGGTGAGAACGTCCACGCCAGCTGTGCCCATGACCGTATTGGACGGCAGCAGATCCATGGCCGCGGTCCCCTGCGCCAGCTTGGTCCCGTTGCTGGCCGTATAACTGAAGGTAACCCCGGTATCGTTGTTGACCGGCGGGGTATAGGTCCACTGCCCCCCGCCAAGCGCCACCAGCGTGCCGATGGATGCGGTGAGCGAATTGATCGTCACCGTACCGGTAATCCCGGTCCCGACGAGTTCGGCCGTGGTGATCGTGCGCGAGGTATTGGCCGCAAGGGGCGCCAGCGTCGTATTGGCCAGCACATCGACCACCTGGCTCGTCGCCGCCGAAAAGACCGTTTCGGTGGTCGCCCCACCATCGAGATAGGAAACGGCGACCCGCACCAATTGATCGGCATCGGCCTGTACCAGGCGATAGGTCGCCGCCGTCGCTCCGGCAATATTGGTGAACACCGCGCCATTGCCGCGCTGCCACTGATAGCTGAAAGCACCGAGCCCATCGGGGTCGGCGATCAGGGTCGTGCCAGCGCTGAGAACCACATTCTCGACCGCCGCGCCGGCAACCGTCGGCGCGCCGGTCGGCGCTTCGTTGACATTGACCACGGTAAGCACCAGCGCCTTGGAAAAACTCACCGGCCCGTCGGTCGCCGTCAGGGTCATGGCGATGGTTGCTCCGGCCTCGAAATCGACCGCCTGCCCGGCCTTGAGATAGAGCGCGCCGGTCGATGTATCGACCTCGAAACGAGCATCGGAAACCGTCACCACATTCATGCGCAGCAATGGGTCGGTGTCGGGATCGATGACCGAGAGGTCAGCGATCTTGGTCCGCACCGCGGTATTTTCCGCCAGCGCCACCTGGTTGGTCACCAGAATATCGGTGGGCGCCACGTTGATCGGCACCTGCCGCAAGGCCACGGTATGATTGCCGATGGCGCCGAGATCGAGCGTCAGTATGTCGCCCGTCTGGCTGACAACGGTCGCGCCGGTCGCCTGATAGGTAAAGCCGGCCGTCTGTTTGACCTCGATCGTGACCTTGCCTTCCCCGGCAATGGTGAAATCGAGATTGGTGCCGTCGCCGCTCAGGCTCACGAGCTGGGCGCGCGAACCGATGGAGGTGATGTGGGTGACATCGTCGACACTAGTCCCCAATTGCACCGTGAACGTGCCGCCATCGGCATCGAGGAACACGCTGTCCGCGTCATAGGCATACCAGTTGGCGACCGATTGGATCGTCTTGCCCGCGAGATCGTCGAGATTGAGCGCAAACGTGCCCAATTGGCCCTGCTGCGGCGTCGCATGCATGGTGATCACATCGCCCGCAACGCTAAAGCCGAAATCGGCCCGCTCGAACGCTTTTATGCGCGCCGCCAGGTCCGCCAGCGTCACGAATTCGGTGCCCGCGGCATAGGCCGCGGCAATGAAATTGGTGAACATCGCCGCGGTATAGGGCGAAGGCTGCCCGGCATCGAGCGACCAGCTGGTGACCCCATAGTCATGCCAGGGCCAGACGACGATAGGCATGTCGGAATTGGCGGTGAGCTGGGCCCATTCCGCCGCCCACTTCGCCTCCGCCTGTTCCACGGTCAGCCCCAGCCATCCCATCAGGGTAAAATCGAAGGACATATTGGGGGCGATATAGACCTGCCCATCCGCGCCCGGCGTCAGATAGCCGATAGCGCCGGGATAACCGGCTCCCAGCATGGACGCGCCACCCGAGAGATAGTCGTAATATTGAATGATCTGCTGGGCCGGCAGCAATTGCTCGGGCATGCCCGGCACCGCCGCGCCGCCCACCGAATAGCCCAGATTGGCCTCCAGCACCGCCCGCGCCGTCGCAAACTGGAACGTATAGGTTGCTTCGAGAAACGCCTTCGAGGTTGCATCGAGCGCGCTCGGATCGGGCGCCGCCAGCACCTGGGCCAGTTTGGCATTGATATCGGCCAGCGACATCGAGGACAGCGCATTCCCCACGATACCGGGTCCCCCCGGGCGGGTGGCATATTGGGCGATACGCTGGTCGAGCAGGGCCTGCGTCAGGACATCGGGCAAGAGGAAGTTGGTGTCTTCGGGATGGGTGTAGGAATGCGACCCGATCTCGTTGCCCATGGCGCGCATGGCGTCATAATACTGCGATGAAATAAGCCAATTGGTCTCCTGGTCCGGCGGATTGAAGCCGACATTGACATAATAGGAGCCGACGAAATTGTAGTCGGTCTTCCACTGCTGCAGGAAAGGCAGCATGGCGTCATAGATGCCGCCATCGACGTCATAGGTCTCCTGGCTCTGATCCATGTCGTTGCGCGAGGCAAAGAGCGAGCTGTTCCGCGTCATGTTGAGCGAAACCGTCGGCCCGCCCGCCTCTTCATTCACCCAGTCGATAGCCTGCCCCAGCAGATTGAGGTCGCCCAGAAACGCATCGGTCGAAAAATGCACATTGCGCCCGCCGGTCACCGTGCCCAGCACCGCGCCATGCGTCGTACCATCGACCACCTGCTCGGCAATCACCGTGACCGAACCTGCATTGGGATTGGCGGCCGAGAAATACGAGGTTGCGGCCCCGGTATAGGTATGAATGGCGCCATTCGCCCCATAGCCTTCGGTAATGGCATGCCCCGCCGGGGTGGCTTCGATATTGACCGTTACCCCGCTCGCCCCGCCTGTCCGGTTGAGCCCGAACAGGGTCTCCATTCTCTCATAGGCATTGTTGGGCAGGCTCGCATTGGCAGCATCATTGGTCATGAAGTCGCCCGCCGCGATCAGCGAAACGTCGTACTGATAGACGAGCTTGGTCAGCACATCGTAGATGGCTTCGAAATTGGCCGGCACATTGCGGAACGAGGGAAAGACGATCGCGTCGTAATTGACCATCTTGGCAAGATCGGTCAGGTCGGCCTCCGAGACGAGATCGAAGGGAATTCCGGCCGCCATCGCCTGGCTCTGCGCCGCCATGACCAGCTGGGAATAGGCCATCTGGCTGAAATAATTATCCGCCGTGGTCTGGGAAAAAACGATGGCGATCTTGTTGCCGCCATCGGTCACCGGCGGCAGCGAGGCCATGTCGTAGACCGTATAGGCCGGCAACTGATAATTGGCCGGCAGGAACACGCTGTCATTCACATCGGCCAGAATGCTGACCGAGGTAACCCCGGCCCCGATCATGGTTTTCGGCACGGCGAATTCTATGGTCTTCCCGTCCGGCCCAAGCTTGTAGTCGATGGCCCCCACAAGGGTCTGCCCCGCCCCGCCGCTATAGAGCCGCGCCACCCCGTCCGAGCCGATATTGACGTTGAACTCGGCGCCCCCCGCAAAGCCGAAAACCTGCGTGCCGGTGGCGCTATTGCCGTCGGTATTGAGCCAGAATGTCGTATTCGGCCCGATGGCCACGGCACTCTTGAAGCCGAAGCTGAACTGACCATCGCCATATTGGCCATAAAACTCATAGCCATCGACGCTCGTCATCGGCGTTTCGAGCCGCTGGCTGGCGGTCCATTCGGTAAGCACCCCGTCGAACTGGCTGGGAGGGATCGAGGCAGGATCGACCAGCGTATAACCGCCATTGGCATAGGTGGTCGGCAGGAAGACCGAATTATTGACGTCGGCCAGGAGCGTAATCGCCGTAACCGAAGCCCCGATCAGGCTGCGGGGAACGGCAAATTCCATGCTCATTCCGTCGGGGGCGATCTTATGGTCGATCTCACCCACCAGCGTCTGCCCTTCGGCACCGCTATAGAGCCGCGCTATGCCGTCCGCCCCGATATTGACGTTGAACTCCGCCCCGCCGGCAAAGCCCCAGATCTGATGGCCGGTGGCGACATCGGCATCGGTATTGAGCCAGAATGTCGTATCCTGCCCGATGGCAACGGCACTCTTGAGCGCAAAGACGAATTTGTCCTCGCTCACCGTGCCGTAAAGCTCGTAGCCAGCCACCACGCCCGCGCCGTTATCGAGCCGCTGGGCCGCCGTCCATTCGGTCAGCAAGCCGTCATAGGGTCCGGGCGGCACGACGACCGGCGCCGTCAGCACATAGCCACCGCTCGCATAGCTGGACGGCAGGAAAACCGAATTGTTGATATCGGCGAGCACCACCACGCTCGTGACCATCGGCCCGAGCAGCGCCTTGGGCACGGCGAATTCCATACTGAGCCCACCCGCCGCAATTTTGTATTCCAGCGTTCCGATCAGTGTCTGTCCGTCGGCGCCGCTATAAAGCCGCGCCACCCCATCCGCCCCGATATTGACGTTGAACTCGGCCCCGCCCGCAAAGCCCCAGATCTGGTAGCCGGTCGCAGTATCATTATCGGTATTGAGCCAGAACGTGGTGTTCGGCCCGATCGGCACGGCGCTCTTCACCCCGAAGACGAAGCTGTCATCGTCTACCTTGCCGTAAAGCTCATAGCCGGCAACCACCTTGTCCGGCGTATTGTCGAGCCGCTGATCCACCGTCCATTCGGTGAGCAGGCCGTCATAGGCGCTCGCAACGGGCGTCGTGATCGTATAGGCCGCCTGGGTATAATCGGCGGGCAGGAAGATCGTATTGTTGATATCGGCCATGATGCCGACGCTCGAAACGCTCGCGCCCAGAAGGCTCTTGGGCAGCGCGATTTCCAACACCTTGCGATCCCCACTCAGCGCATAGGAGAGGTTCCCCACCAGCGTCTGCCCATCGGCCCCGCTATAGAGCCGCGGCACGCCATCGGCGCCGAAATTGACGTTGAACTCGGCCCCCGCCGCAAAGCCCCATACCTTGTAGCCGGTATCGATATTGGCATCGGTATTGAGCCACAGCGTCGAGGTTGCGTTGATCGGCTGGGCCGAACTGAGGGCGAAGTAGAAAACGTCCCCTTCCAGCCGGCCATAAAGCGCATAACCGGCAATCGTGGTCGCGGCAGTTTCCAGCCGGTCGTCAGCGGTCCAGTCGAGCAGCGCTCCGTCGAGAACAATGGTCATGATGGCTCCTATTCGATCGACGTTTTCGTTGGTGTTGCGGGGGAAAGGCTGGTCTGGGCGAAGATTTGCGAGGGCAGCGCCGCTTCAAACCGCCAGAAAGTTCCCGTCGGGGCGACCCAGAGCGCCGCGCGCACATCGGTGGGCGAGAGGTCCTGCAGATAGGCCAGCCGCTCGAGCGAAGCTTCATCGGTCCGGCCGGCGGCAATCGCCGTGGTCAGCAGGGATGCTTCACCTTGAGTGTCCCCCATCAGCCGGTAGAGCGCGCGCAGGCGCGCGAAATCGGCATCATTGGGATTACCCTCGTAAATCTGGCGCAGGGTCGCCGCCTCGCCCGGCATATTGTCCACTTGCCGGTAAAGGTCGGCGAGCTGGCGCAGCGCTTCGGCATTTTCGGCCTGCAATGCCGGTTGCCGGGCCAGTAACACCGCCGCATTGTCGGGTTCGCGCGCCAGCATATAGAGCTTGAAGAGCATATAGCCCTCATAGCCATTGAGCGGCCGCTCATGCTCGACGGCGACCAGGGTGTGGATCGCATCGGCATACCGGCCTTCGGCCAGCAGCCCCTCCGCCTTTTCCTCCGTGCCGGGCAGCAGCGCCAGCGTGCCGGCAAGACTGACGGCGGCGAGGAGCATGATCGCCAGAAGTGTCCTGTCCGGCCGCGTCGGCGCGGCGGGCGCACCGGGATAGAGTTGCTTGGGATCGTGGAATTTAACGGGACCGGACATCGTCGAGCTCCCTGCTGCCAATAAAGAGCGGCACACCCAGCGCCGCGGCATTCTTGTGCGCGAGGGCCATGGCGTCCGCCGTGTCGAGATATTCGACGAGAAACACGGGTTTGCCCGAGGCCAGGAACCGCTGGAGCGGGGTCAGGCTGGCGCGCAGCTCGCCCTTGGAATTGGGCGCCCCGTCGCCATCGAGCCCGAAGAACAGGTCTTCCTTGCCCACGCCGTCGATGACCGCGGCATAGTCGGGATAGTTCAGCAGTTCTTCCGCATTCTGCCCGACAACGAAGAATCCGGGCTCGGCGCTGCGCGCATAGGCGGCAATAGCGGAGACGAACTCGACCATCAATTGCATGCGCCGGGCGCGCGAAACCGCCGGGTCGGACACATCGAAAGCATCGATGCGATCGAGATAGACCCCGTCAAATCCGGCCGCGATAATGTTGTCGAGATAGGCCTGCGGCGTTCCAAGGATCACGCTCTGCCAGGCCGGGTCCCAATAGCGCACCGCATAATTTCCCGGCCAGTCCGGGTTTTCCTTGCCAAGCCAGGCGGGCGGCGAAACCTGCCAGCTCCTGTTCCAGTAAAAGCGGTAGTCCTCGGCCTCCCCGATGCTGAGATAGGCGAGGACGATGCGTGAGGAACCATCGGGCTTGCGCTTCATCGCCATGATCTCGGACCGGCTGAATACCTGCGTGGCCGACCCGTCCCGCGCATAGTCGATGACCATGAGATCATAGGGCGCATCCGCGACAAGATCCGGGTCCACCCTTTGCAGCTGATACCCCCAGCTGCGGACCTCGGAGAGATTGGGACGCGCGAGCGTCGCAGCAGCCGGCCCGGCGGCCACGGCCAGCGCCAGATGCATCATCACCGATGCGCCGAGCACCGGTGCGGCGTGCAGTCTTGCCGATCTGGAACTGAGAATTTCGCTGATGCCCATCGTGTCCGCCGAACCTGCACAGGCCGCTCCCGTGCCGGTCCCACAGATAGGCCTGCCCCCCGGCCGCGGCATTGACGATCATCAATGCGGCCCGGCGGCACCCCTCATAGCCTCACCTCGAACGACCTGCCCAACCAGGCCGCCTCATTTGGGAGTGCTGTCATGAACGAGCATATCACCGCACAGAACATGGTTCCCGATCCGGCCGTCCATGGCAGTGGCAGCGCGGTGGCCATCAGAACCCTGCAGATCGCCGCAATCATCGGCGAAATCCTCCTCAGCGCCTATGCCCTGGCGGGCAATGGCTGGGGCCCGGTGGCGCTGGGGCATCTGGGCATTGTTGCCGCCCTCGTCTTCGTCATCGTATGCCTTGAACGCGCCAGGATCGATACCGGTTCGCTGCAGACCTTCACCCTTCTCACCTTTGCCGGCGGGCCGATCGGCGCCGCGGCGAGCCTGCTCGGCGATCAGCACTTCTGGAACCCCAAGGCCGATGCGCTCGACAAGTGGTACAATACCATCGCCCCCATCGAAGAGCCGGCCGTTACCCTCGTCGATATGATCATCGACGGCCGCCTCGTCAGCCCGCAGACGCGCCTGCCTCGTCCCTATGACGCGCTTCTGAGCACTGGGACCATGCAGGAAAAGCAGGGGCTCCTCGCCTATCTCGCCATCGAGGACGACGAAAAATTCGTCGAGGTTGCCTTGGCCCTGGCCCTGCGCAGCACCGATCAGCGCGTCCGCGTTCAGGCTGCCGCCGTTGCCGCCCACACCCGTGGCCGCAGCCGGCGCCGCCAATTCTCGAACGTGCCGCCGGACGCCATCCAATCTACTCTCGGCCGCCCCGCGGCGATCTGAGAACGACACACCGATCTGCGCGTTTTGGGGAGTTTTTCACTATGTGGCGCGACGTAAACATGATGCCGGCCCATGCGCCGGAGCCCATCGCCGATGTCTGCCTGATTGCCGAGGGCTGCTATCCCTATGTCGCCGGTGGCGTCTCCACCTGGATCGACTGGCTGATCCGCTCGCATCCCGAATTGACCTTCACGGTATTGGCGATCCTGCCCAGCGCCCCGGCCAGCGAGCCGCGCTATTCAAGGCCGGACAATCTGGTCTCGATCGAACATGTCCGGCTCGACGACAACAAGATGGGCACGACGCATGATTGGCCCCCCGCGACCCCCGAATATACCGGCGAACTCATCGGCCACCTGCTGACTGATGGCGACACAAGCCAGCTCAGTGAATTGATGAAACTCCTGGGTCCGCCGGGAAAGCGGGTTTCGCTCGATACGCTCCTCAATTCCCCGCAGGCCTGGCAGACCATGTGCTACCACTATGGCTCGATGGCCCATGCCTCGTTCCTCGGCTATTTCTGGGCCTGGCGAACCCTGGTCGGCGGCCTCTTCCGGGTACTCACCTGCCCCCTCCCCGAGGCGCGCATCTATCATGCGGTCTCCACCGGCTATGCCGGCCTTATCGGCGCCCGCGCCGCCATCGAAACCGGCCGCAGGACGCTGATCACCGAGCACGGCATCTATTCCAATGAGCGCCGCATCGAAATTCTGATGGCGGACTGGATTTCCAACAGCATCGACAACGGCCTCGACCTCTCCGACGACCGCAAGGACATCCGCGAGCTCTGGGCCCGCAGCTTTGAAAGCTTTGCCCGCGTCGCCTATAATTCGGCCACCGAAATCGTCGCTCTCTACGAAGCCAACCAGGCCTTCCAGCTGGCGCTCGGCGCCGGTCCCGAAAAACTCAGCGTCATCCCCAACGGCGTCGATTCCGAGCGCTTCGGCAAGATCAAGCCGGTCTCGCACGATCGTCCCACCATTGCCTTTATCGGCCGGGTGACGCCCATCAAGGACGTGCAGACCTTCATCGACGTCGCCGAACGGCTGCGCCAGGGCTTCCCCGATCTCCAGGCCCTGGTCATCGGCCCGATGGACGAGGACCCCGAATATGCCCAGAGCTGCATCAGCGAGGTCAACCGGCGCCAATTGGCCGACACGGTTTCCTTCACCGGCCCGGTCAATGTGGTGGACTATCTCGGGCGCATCGACGTCCTGGTCCTGACCAGCATCAGCGAGGCCCTGCCCCTCGTCATCCTCGAAGCCGGCGCCGCCGGCGTTCCCTGCATTGCCACCGATGTCGGCGCCTGCCGCGAAATCCTCGAAGGCATGACTGGTGACGGGGACCCCATCGGCCCGGGCGGCATGGTTGCCCCGGTGGGCGCCAATGATGAAATCGCCATGGCTATCGGCCTCTTGCTCGCCGACCCGCAACGCCTGCGCGCCTATGGCGACAATCTGCAACGCCGGGTGCGCCGGCATTATCGCGCCGAAGCCGTCGCCGACGCCTATGGCGCACTCTATGGGCGCAATTTCGCGCCTCAACCCCAGATGGTGTCATGATGGCCGGGATCGGGTTTGCACTGAAAAAACTGAGCAGCCAGGACAATCTGGCCTCGCGATCCCTAGCCGGCGGCCATGCGATCATGATCGCCTCCGGCCCCTGGATCGTCATCATGATCGGCCTGGCCATGCTGCATATCCTCGGCCGGCCTTTGCTCGACCCCATGGACCTCAAGGTCTTCAGCATCCTCGTGATCTACAGCTTTGCCCTCTCCCTCGTCATCACCTCCCCGATTTCGCTCGATGCGACACTGCGCGTCTCGCGTATTCTCTTCCAGCGCCGTTTCGAGGAGGTGCACGGCATCTACCTCGCCGCCGTCTTCATCACGACGGTGCTCTCGTTAATCGGCGGCGCCCTGGTCTTTTTCCTGCTCATCCGCCTGCCGCTCGGCCTGGGCCTGGCGGCGATCATCTGCGTGGTTCAGGTATCCCATCTCTGGCTCGCCATGTCCTTCGTCGCCGCCATCAAGCAATATGGAACGGTGACCTCGGCCTTTGCGCTGGGCCTGAGCTGTTCCATCATCTTCGGCACATCGGCAGCCGCCCTCGGCAATGGCCCCGGCGGCATGCTGATCGGCTTCAGCATCGGGCTTTGCATCTCCTTCTGCATCCTCAACTTCCTCATCCTCAAGACCTTCCCCGGCCCCTTGACCGCGCTGCGCGACCTTCCTGCCAAGCTGAGTGAAATACGCCCGGTATCGGCCATATTCATCGCCGCCGGCATCTCCAGCGCGCTGGCGGTCTGGATCGACAAGATCGTCGTCTGGCAGTCCAATGAGGGAACCGCCGTTGCCGACGGCCTCATCTATTCGGCCCGTTACGATAGCCCCATGTTCATGGCCTATCTCTCCATCGTCCCGGTGATGTCGGTCCTGGTGGTCTGGCTCGAAACCACCTTCTTCAACAATTACCGCCACTATCGCGACATCGTGCATTCGGGCGGCACGCTGCGCCAGATCGACGAGCAACGCGCCAGCCTCGCCCAGAACGCGGTCGATACGGTCTTCTCCGCCTTCCTCATCCAATTGACCATCAGCGTCTCCCTCGCGGTCATGGCGCCGCTGCTCGCCGATCTTCTCGGCCTGCCCTATGACGCCATTTCCGTGCTGCGCCTGGCGCTGGTCGGGGCGGCATTCCACTTCCTGTTCCAGGCAAGCTGCGGGGTCATCCTCTTCGTCCAATACGGCAAGGCCTATCTCTGGCTGCAAGTGCTGTTCCTCGCCCTCAATGCCGCCGGCACCGTCATCATGCTGCAAAATCCCGACTATCTCGGGCTCGGCTATGTCCTTGCGTCCATTGCCAGCGGCACCCTTGCCTATGCCGCCATGCGCCGCTCCCTGGGCACGCTCAATCGTCTGACTTTCGTCGTCAACAATCCAGCCGTTTCCGGCTGACCATTTCAGGATCCGGATTTTTTATGAGGTTCCCATGAGCAGCGAAAACCCGGTTATTTCCGGCAATTTCAGTGACCCGGCCATAGGCGCACCCTCGCCCTCCCGCTCCAATGTGCTCGCCTTTGCCGAAGGCATCCTGCTGCTGGGCGGCGTGGCGCTGATCGAGCATTCCGGCCTGATGTCCTTCGCCTCCTGGCCGGTACATCCCTTCCTCTTCATCGCCATTCTTCTCAGTGCGCAATATGGCGTTCTCGGCGGCGTCCTGGCCGCCATGGGCGCCACCGCCATCTCCTATTTCAACGGCTTGCCGGCCCGCCCTTTCGACATGTCCCACGCCGAATATTTTCGCCTGACTTGGGCCGATCCGCTCTCCTGGGTCCTCGCCGCGCTCATGGTGGGCATCGTGACCTCCCGCCGCAGCAGGATGCTCGAAGAACAGGGCGAACAATTGCGCAAGGCGCTGAGGGCCGAGGGCCTGATCGCGGCGCAATATCAGGTTCTGGCCCAGCGCACGCACAAGCTCGAACGGAGCCTGGCCGGCCGCGCCGACCTGCCGGGCCCGGAAAACCCCTCCGTCCTCAGCGATCCAGGCAAAATCCGCGGCAAGACCCCGCCCCGTCCGAAAACGAGGTCGATCCACTCTCTCGATGGCTGATTTCAGGAACCCCCGCCTTCGAGGTCGGGCCAGCGCCGGCGCGCCACGATGCTCGCTTCCACCCGGTTGCGCACATGCAGCTTGGAGAAGATATTGGACAGGTGAAACTTCACCGTCCGCTCGGTAATATCGAGCCGCCCGCCGATCTCGCGGTTATTCAGCCCCCGCGCCAGCAATTGCAGCACCAGCGTTTCCTGCCTTGATAGCCTCGTTTCGCCGCCCTCGCCCATGGCCGCCGACTTGGCCTTCAGCATGCCCATCAGCCGACCGAACATGTCCCTGGGGATGACGCTTTCGCCCTGGTTCACCTGGCGCACGATGCTGCGCATGTCCGAACCGGTCGTGCCCTTGAGCACATAGCCATAGACCCCCGCCTCGACGGCACGGGCAATATCCCTCTCGTTTTCGGAAGCCGTGACCACGACGATCCGGGTCTCGGGATGCGCCAGCACGATGTCGGGAATACGCTCGATGCCATCGTCCGACATCTGCGCGTCGAGCAGCAGCACATCGGGCCTGAGCGCGGCAACGAGCGCCACCGCCTCCGCGGCGCTGCCCCCCTCGCCGACCGCCGCAATATCGCCATCGACCGTCACGGCCTGGATCAACCCGCTCCTGAACATCGGGTGGTCGTCAACCACCACGATCCTGATCATTTTAGGGGTGATCCCTGCCGGACCCTAGACATGTCGCACCCACATTTCGAGGCGCGTCCGCCCATCCTTCTGCACGAAGGCCAGGTGGCCGCCGATGCTCTGGACGCGTGCGCGCAGACCGTAGAGACCGATGCCGCGATGGTCGGCCTGGGCCACATAGTCCGTCAGATTCCGATTGGTGATCGACAATTTCAGCACCCCTCCCTGCATTGTCGCAGTCAGCGTCTGCCCCTCCGGCAGACCATGGTGGAACGCGTTGTTCAGGCCCTCTTGGATAAATCGATACACGCACACGCTCAATTCCGGTGCAACATGAACCGGTTCTATGCTGGTGTCCACGTCTATGCTGATGCCGGTGCGCCTTGTGTGCTGCTCCACGGCGCGCTCGATGACCTGCGCCAGATCGAGGTCCCCGATATCGGGCAGGACCAGGGCCAGGGCGATGGCGCGGATTTCGGCCAGCGCGCCCCCCAGCGTCGTTTCGATCTCGGCGACGATCTTCTCCCGCGCGCTTTTGGTCGGCAACCGGCGGAGCTGATCGAGCCGCAGCACGGCAAAGCCGATCGTTTGCGCCGGCCCGTCATGCAGGTCCGTGCCGATGGTGCGCAAATGCTTGTCGGTAAATTCGGTCACGTTGAGCGAGGCGCGCTGCGCCACCGCCTTGAGTTCGCGATGCCGCGCCGCGCGCTGATGCGATTGCGCCAGTCGCCGGCTGAGAATGCGCCCCTGCCGCTCGATCTTGCGGCTGCCCTCTAGCACGATGCCGAACAGCGCCACCATGACGGTAAGGCCGATGGTGGCCGCCGTCGTCCAGCTCGAAAGGGTCAGCCACCACAGGTCCTTTTCGAGCGAGGCCGTAACCTCCCTGACCTGGGCAACGGCGACGATCTCCCCGCTTTCGCGATTGCGCAGGGGAAAATAGATTTCGATGAAATCGGTCGTGAACCCATGGGCGGCATAATCCTGCGACCGGACATCGGTGAAATCGACCCCGATCTCTCCCTCAAAGGCCCGCTGCACCTTCAAGGGCATGTCCAGCCGCCGCGCCTCCAGCTGCGGGCTGTTGGAATAAAGGATCGAGCCATCGGCGCCCCACAGGTCGAGATAGGGAAACTCGGCAAGGCGCGCGTCATCCGCCATCATCGCGTCGAGCGCGAGACGGTCGCTCTCGGCCATGCGTTCGCCCGGCCCCAGGTGCTGGATATGCGGGGCGAGCATTCCGGCAACGAGCGCAGGCACCACCGTGCCCCGCCGCTGTAGCGTAATTTCGGTCATGGCGCTGGTGATCAAGACGCCGCAAAGCAGCATCGCCGCCACGGTGACGGCGCTGCCATAGAGGGCGAAGCGATTGGCGAGCGGAAGCCTGCTCCAACGCCTGCGCAACCGTGTGAATACGCCTCGCCGTCCGGTCAAATTCCGCTCCGCACGCAACCCCGCTTCCGAACCAAACCGATAATATACCTATAGTATTCCCCCCACCAGTCTCCCCGCCAAAGCGGACAGCCAGGCACGAAATCTGCCCGGTTTCGAATAAATTGCCCGCAACGGCGCGGATTGAAGAACAATACCGACAATCAAACTCAGCAATTGGCCGGAAAAAACCTGTTCTTAGGTACAGTTTCTGGCGGACCCTAAGTCTAATCCGAGGTCGGACCTTTATGCCGCCGATCGGCTGGACGTTCCGACCTGACGCTCGGCGCCGATGTTGGGCACTATCCCTGTCAAGTTCGGGGCCGTGGCAACCGCCGCGGCATGGATGGTGAAAAGCGGCCTCTGACAGGCTGCATTTGTGCCGGAGGGGAAGTGATGGTTACCTATATCAAGAGCGACCTGGAATTCATTCTCGCGCAGATCAAGATCGCCGAGGCGCACGCCGCCGGCCAGCCTCTTTACGGGCCTGGCGGGCTGATCCCGACCTATAACCTGGCCTGGGGCCTGCGCACCGTAAACGGCGAATACAACAATCTGCTGCACCCCGAATGGGGTTCCGCCGACAATCCCTTCCCGGAGCCGCTCGGCAATGACTATCGCGATGCCCAGGGCGGCGATCTCGATATGAATGGCCCCGCGCCCGGCGGCGTCGTGCCGACCGCGCCGAACTACAATCCCTCGACCAATCCCAATTCCATCGTCGTGGATGGCTCGGTCCGCACCATTTCCAACCTGATCGTTGATCAGACGCTCGACAATCCCGCCGCCATCATGGTGGCGCTGCAACGCGCCGGCATCATCCCCCCGCCGGGCATGACACTGCTCGACATCGCCATCAGCATCCGGGATGTATACCTGCCGGTAAAACCCTTCGTGGAAGCGGCCGAAGCCGCGCATGTGGCCGATGTAAACGCGCAGCGCACGCTTGCCGCAGCGCTCGCCGCCACGCCACAGGATCCCGCCGCCATTGAAGCGGCACAGACCGCCGCCGCGGCAACCGCTGCCGCCTCCGCTGCGGCCGATGCCGATCTTGCCACCGCCCGTGGCCCGCTCGATCTCCTGCTCGCCGAAAACGGCATCCGGATGGATGGCGACAATATCGCGCTGCCCAATATCGCGCCCGACGAAGGCCTTTCCGCCTCGTTCAATTCCTGGTTCACTCTGTTCGGCCAGTTCTTCGACCATGGCCTCGATCTCGTGGGCAAGGGCGGCAGCGGCACCGTCTTCATCCCCCTTTCGCCCGACGATCCGCTCTATGATCCCGCCAGCCCGACCAATTTCATGGTCCTCACCCGCGCCACCGTGGGCGCCGGGCCGGACGGCATCCTCGACAATCCCGACACCCTCGCGGTCGAAAGCACCGACGATGTCCGGCCGATCAACACCACGACGCCCTTCGTCGATCAGAACCAGACCTATACTTCGCATGCTTCCCATCAGGTCTTCCTGCGCGAATATGTGCTCGTTGACGGCAAGCCACAGGCGACCGGCAACCTGCTCGATGGCGCCAATGGGGGCCTGCCCACCTGGGCCGAGGTCAAGGCGCAGGCAAGGGCCATGCTCGGCATCGACCTCACCGATTATCACGTGGGCAACCTGCCTCTCCTCGCCACCGACGAATATGGCAATTTCATTCCCCATCCCGTGACCGGCTTTGCGCAGGTGGTGATGGCCGGCAATCCGCCCACCCTCGCCTCCGGCACGCCCGCGTCCCCGCTCAGTCTCGTCACGGTCACCCCGGACGATGGCGACGCCGATTCACTGCCCCAGGTCACCCATCTCGCCGTCCGCACCGGCCATGCCTTCCTCGACGACATCGCCCATACCGCGGTTCCCGTCGGCAAGATCGCCGATGGCGACATCGAAATTGGCCTTGCCAATACCGATGGATCGCCGGTCAGCACCTCCTATGACAATGAATTGCTCGACGCTCATTTCGTCACCGGCGACGGCCGCGGCAATGAGAATATCGGCCTCACCACGGTCCACCATGTGTTCCATTCCGAACACAACCGCCTGATGGCGCACACCAAGGACGTCGTCCTGGCAACCAATGACCTCGCCTTCATCAATGAATGGCTCGATGTGGGCCTGACCTCGCTGGCCCAGATCGATACCGAAGCGGAACGCACCGCCCTCAAGAACGATGTCGGCCGCTGGGATGGCGAACGTCTTTTCCAGGCCGCCAAGTTCGGCACCGAAATGCAATATCAGCATCTCGTCTTTGAAGAGTTCGCCCGCAAAATCCAGCCCAATATCAACGTCTTCCTGGTTCCCGACGGCTACGACGTCACCATCGATCCGACGATCCTCGCCGAGTTCGCCCATGTCGTCTACCGCTTCGGCCATTCCATGCTGACCGAGACGATCGACCGCTACGACCCCTCCTTCACGCCCGACCAGATCGGGCTCATCGAAGGCTTCCTCAATCCGCTCGAATTCGCCTCCCTCCCGTCCGAGCAGATGGCCGGTGCGGTCATCCGGGGCATGACGCGGCAGGTGGGCAACCATATCGACGAATTCGTCACCAGCGCCCTCCGCAACAATCTGCTCGGCCTGCCCCTGGATTTGGCGACCATCAACCTCGCCCGCGGTCGCGATACCGGCGTACCCTCGCTCAACGAGGCTCGCCGCCAGTTCTACGAGGCCACCGGCAATGACGCCATCCTCAAGCCCTATTCGAGCTGGGTCGAATTCGCGAGCCACCTCAAGCATGAAGCCTCGATCATCAACTTCATCGCCGCCTATGGCACCCATGCCCTGATCACCGGCGAAACCACCCTGGAAGGCAAGCGCGACGCCGCCATCACGCTCATCCTGGGCGAGGCTTTCGGCAAATTCGCCGCCATGGAACCGCCTTTCGAAATGCCGGCGGATCGCGACGACTTCCTCAACGGCACCGGCGCCTATGGCGCGGCCGGAGCCCTCGGCGGTCTCGAAAATGTCGATCTCTGGATCGGGGGCCTTGCCGAAGCGATCACGCCCTTCGGCGGCATGCTCGGCTCGACCTTCAACTTCGTCTTCGAGACGCAGATGGAAAGGCTCCAGAACGGGGATCGCTTCTACTATCTCCAACGTCTCGATGGCCTGCATCTGTTCGGCGAAATGGAAGCAAACTCCTTCGCCGCCCTGATCATGCGCAACACCGACGCCACCCATCTGCCTTCCGACGTCTTCTCGACCCCCGGCCTCATCCTCGAGGTCGATCAGACGCGGCAGTTCAACGACCTCGACGGGGACGGCACGCTCGAAAGCGTGGATCCCGTCGGCACGGGCCTACTGACCCAATTGGTCATTCGCAACAATCCCGCCACCACCGGCCCCGATACCAATTACCTGCGCTATACCGGTGGCGATCACGTCATCCTCGGCGGCACCGACAATGCCGACATCCTGATCGGCGGCATCGGCGACGACACGCTCTTTGGCGATGGCGGCAATGACAACCTCGAAGGCGGTCATGGCAATGACATCATCAATGGCGGAGACGGCGACGACATCATCCGCGACATGGGTGGCGACGACAATATCAAGGGCGGCGACGGCAATGATGCCATCCATGCCGGCCCGGGCCTCGATCTCGTTCTCGGCGGCCGCGGTCAGGATTTCGTCGTTCTCGGCACCGATATGGGTTCGGAAGTCTTCGGCGGTGAAGGCAACGACTTCATCCTCGGCAACAAGAACGCCGAGCGCATCCTGGGCAATGAGGGTGACGACTGGCTCGAAACCGGCACTTTCGACGGTGCCCCCGGCGACAACTTCGACGAAATCTTCGCCCATGACGGCATTCGCGGCAACGACGTCTTCCTCGGCGATGGCGGTTTTGACGAGTTCATCGGCGAAGGCGGCGACGACATCATGGTGGGCAGCCCCGGCCGCGGCAAGATGGCCGGCATGTCGGGCTTCGACTGGGCGACCTATAAGGACAATGTCGCCGGCGTGAATGCCGACCTGTCCATCCCCATTGTCTTCGACGAAGCCCCCGTTCTGCCGCAAAACGCTGCGCTCGATGAATTCGAGTCGATGGAAGGCCTCTCCGGCTCCGCCTTCAACGACATATTGAAAGGCTCCGAAGAAGACGCCACGACCCGCCTGCCCGCCGCCCAGGGCGGCTCGACCGGCTATCTCGGCAGCGCCCTCGACGCCCAGGGCATCGCCCTGATCAATGGCCTCCAGGCCGTCCTCGGCACCGGGGTCACCACCTTCCTTGCCGGCGACATCATCCTCGGCGGCGACGGCAGCGACGAAATCCAGGGCAATGCCGGCGACGACATCATCGACGGCGACAAATGGCTCGACGTCCAGATCGGCGTTTTCGCCGCCAATGATCCAAACCACACCGGCACTCCCCTGCGCCTCGTCAACAGCATGAAGGAGCTGACCAGCGAGGTATTTTCCGGCCTCGTCAATCCCGGCCAGCTCGCCATCGTCCGTACCATCCGGACCGATAGCACGCCCGGCGACATCGACACCGCCGTCTTCCGCGACGTCAGCACCAATTTCTCCTTCTCGCTCGACGCCGATGGCCGGCTCCTTGTCTCGCACGCCATCGAAGACGGCATCGAAGGCACCGACACCCTCTCGGGCATCGAACGCCTGCGCTTTACCGATGGCACCTATGCCATCGTCATGGGCACCCCGTTCAACGACAATAGCGGCGCCAATCCGGCCACCGACCGCCCGGCGCTTACCGGCACCGACGCCAACGAGATCATCGTCGGCCTTGCGGGCGGCGACATCCTCAACGGCAATGGCGGCAATGACGTTCTCATCGGCGGCGCCGATGGCGCATCGGGCACTTATGCCGACAATTTCGATGGCGCCGCGTCCTATACGGACAATAACGGCACCCTCTCCTTCACGGGCGGCTGGGTCGAGGCCGGCGACGGCACTGCCAGCCCAAGCGGGGGCGATGTCTTTATCGACAACGGACGGCTGCGCTTTGCCAATGGCGCCGATGGCGGCGAAACCCTCGCCCGCGCCTTCAGCCTGGCCGGCGCCAGCGCCGCAACCCTGAGCTTTGACTATGAAGCCGACGATCTCGACAATGGCGAGACCGTCGTCGTCGAAGCATTCAACGGAACGGGCTGGGACAGCCTGGGCACGCTGGGCGGCGACACCTCTGCCAGCTTCTCTGCCGCCCTCAATCCGGCGGTGCATAGCCAGATCCGCTTCCGCACCACCGGCACCTTCGAAACCGGCGAGAATTTCTACGTCAACAATCTCGTCATCAATGTTCAGCGCGGCGACCGGCTCAATGGAGGTCTCGGCAACGACACCTATGGCTTCGGCCTCTCCGACGGCAATGACATCATTGCCGAAACCGGCGGCACCGATCGCATCACCATCGCGCGCGGCACGACGGCCATTCCGCTGGCCGCCCTCAGCGCCACCCGCCAGGCCAATGGCGACCTGACGCTGGGCTTTAACGGCCAGACCGTGACCGTCACGGGCGAATTCGGCAACAATGCCAATGCCCGCGTGGAACTGGTAAACTTTAGCAACAATGTCTATGGCGGCACCGTGCTCGCCGGCGACTACGCCATCAGCTTCGATACCAATGACGACGATGACGGCGACGGGATCGACGAGCTCGGGCCGGTCGATCCCAATACCGGCTCCCTCGTGGTCGGCACGGCCGCCGCCGACAACCTTCTCGGCAGCGGCGAAAACGACATCCTCTTCGGCGGTGCTGGCAGCGACACCCTGACCGGCGACGGCGGCAATGATCTGCTGCTGGGCGGGGCGGGCAATGACGACATGACCGGCAATGACGGCGACGACACCTATGAGGTCGACACGACCGGCGACAGCGTCACCGAAAATGCCAATGAAGGCATCGATACCGTCATGGCATCCGTCGGCTTCACCCTCGGCACCAATGTCGAAAACCTGACGCTGACCGGCGCCAGCGGCATCAACGGCACCGGCAACGCGCTCGACAACGTCATCAACGGCAATGCCGGGCAAAACCAGCTCTTTGGCGGCGGAGGAAACGACATCCTCGATGGCGGCGGCGACAACGATCTTCTCGATGGCGGCTCCGGCAATGACACGCTCAATGGGGGCTTCGGCAATGACACTGTCATTGGCGGCGAGGGCGACGACACCATCACCGTCAGCGATGGCAATGATACCCTGCGTTATAGTGCCAACGGGTTCGGCGCCGATACGGTCACCGGCTTTGACGCCGACGCGGCCGGCGGCCAGGACCTCATCGATCTCAGCGGCATGGGCATCACCGCCGCCAATTTCGCGGCCCGCGTCACCATTGCCGATGTGACCGGCCCCAATGCCGCGCTCATCACCGTCGATGGCGGCACCGGCGGCACCATCCGTCTCAATGGCGTAGCGGCCGCGTCCCTCAGCCAGGCCGACTTCGTTCTCGGGACGGCCACCGTCAATACCATAACCGGCACCAATACCGGCCAGACGCATCTGGGCACCAACAATGCCGACCTCATCAATGCGCTGGGCGGCAATGACACGGTCAATGCCGGTGGCGGCAACGATGTGGTTAATGGCGGCGAAGGGGCCGACACGCTCAACGGCGGCGAGGGCAACGACACCCTCACCGGTGGCCTCGGCGCTAGCACCGGCACCTTTGCCGACGACTTCGGCGGCGCGGTCTCCTACACCGACAACAATGGCACACTGTCCTTCAATGGCGGCTGGACCGAAGGGGGCGGGGAAAACACCAACGCCAATGCCGGCGACATTCAGATCGACACCGCCAATAGCGGCCGCCTGCATTTCGACCAGGGCATCGATGGCGGCGAAACGATCCAGCGCGCCTTCGACCTGACCGGCGCCACCTCGGCTTCGGTTCAGTTCGCCTATTTCGGTGACGCGGGCCTCACCGCCGGCGAGTCGGTGAGCGTCGAGGCCTGGAACCACACGACGAACAGCTGGCAGGCCCTTGCCGGCGGCGTCTTCAGCACGGCGAGCGGCACGTTCAGCATTGCCCTCACCGCCGCCCAGATCGGTCCCCAATCCGCCATCCGCTTCACCGCGAACGGCGATTGGGACACTGGCGACGACTTCTTCATCGATAGCTTCGTGGTCAATGCCACCGGCAGTCTCGGTGTCGATACCGTCAATGGCGACAATGGCGACGACACCATCGTCTGGAACGCCAATGCGGCGAACCCCACCGATAGCCGCCAGGTGGTCAATGGCGGCGCCGAAGGTCTTGCCGGCGATACTTTCGTCATCAATGGCAGGACCGGCGCGGAAACCTACACGATCTATACCCGCGCCGCCTTCGCCGCCATCGCCGGCAATAGCCTTGCCGGCTTCCATGCGGCAACCGAGATCATCGTCACCCGCAACGGCACCAACAATGCCGCGGTGATCGCCGAATTGCGCGACATCGAGGAAATCCGCATCAACGGATACGACCCCAATGGCAGCGGCAGCCCGGGCGGCGACACCTTCAATATCGTGGGCGATTTCTCGGCCACGAGCCTGCGCCTCAACACCATCACCATCGATGGCAATGTGGGCGACGACGTCATCGACATCTCGGCCCTGAGCTCGGCCCATCGTATCGTCTTCAAGTCCAATGGCGGCCACGACACCATCATCGGGACCCTGCGCCCGCAGGATGTGATCGAACTGCCCCCGGGCAGCACCTTGGCCGATTTCGTCCAAACCACCGACGAAAACGGCGTCACGACCCTCAGCGATGGCGAACATTCCATCCGCTACGTCTCCCATGGCGGCCCACCGATCATCGATGACGGCGAGGATGATGAGGAGGAGGACGACGAGGACGAAGACGATGACGACGTGCCCTCGGTGGGCGGTCCGCTTCTGGGCACGCCGCAGGATGACGTCCTGCTCGGCACCTCGGGCGGCGACCTGGTGTTCGGCTTTGCCGGCACCGACTACATCATCGCCAATGCCGGGGTGGACGTGGTCCGGGCCGGAGCCGGTGACGATTTCGTCGATGCCGGCGCCGGTCGCGACATCATCTTTGCCGACGATGGCGACGATGATGTCTTCGGCGGCGACGACGATGATCTGATCTATGGCGAAGGCGGCCATGATCGCCTCTTCGGTGGCGCGGGCAATGACCTGATCGAGGCCGGAAACGGCAACGACACCGTCTTCGGCGGCGCCGGCAACGACCTCTTCGTGGCCTCGCTCAACGATGGCAATGACACCTATTATGGTGGCGAGCTTTCCGGCGATGCGGGGAACGACACGCTCGACATGGCCTTCCTCACCACCGATGCCAAGGTCGATCTCGGCACCGGCGTCGGTGGCCGCGGCAGCGCCGTTTCCGCAGAGAGCGGCACCGACACGCTCTATGGCGTCGAAAACGTCGTGACCGGCGCGGGCAATGACGTGATCACCATGTCCAATGCCGTCAATGTGGTGGATGGCGGGGCGGGCGAAGACATCTTCGTCTTCGGTTCGGCCGCCGCTGCCCACGGCGACACCATCCGGGGCTTCGAGGCCGGCGACAAGCTCGACCTTTCGGGGATCGATGCCAATGCCGGCCTGGCGGGGAACAATAGTTTCACCCTCCAGAGCGGCCAGGCCGCGACCGCGCCGGGCCAGATCGTGGTCACTCACGAAACGCGCGAGGATGGGGAATATACCGTCATCTCGGGCAATACCGCCGGAGACAACGCCCCCGAATTCCGCATCAGCATAGCCGGCAACCATGCCCTGACCGGCTCGGACTTCAACCTTTAGCCTCCAACTGCCCGGCCGGTTCCAACCGGCCGGGCTTTTTCCGTTCACAAGCAATTCATCCCCCGGGGGCCGATCATGGCATCGACAAAAGTTCTGGCCGAACATCGTGGCGACGAGATGCTGCGCAAGGAGTTCAAGGGCGTCGCCGTCTTCCTGTTCTGGATTTCGGGCATCATCAACGTGCTGGCTTTGACCGGTTCGTTCTACATGCTCCAGATTTACGACCGCGCCCTCACCAGCGGCTCCATCCCCACCCTTGCGGCCCTCTCTATCCTCGTGATCGGCCTCTATCTCTTCCAGGGCGTCTTCGACATCGTGCGCAGCCAGTTGCTCGTGCGCATCGGCGCCCGTTTCGATCGCATGCTGGCCCCCATCGCCCATCGGGTCAGCGTCGACATGCCCCGCTTCGGCTTTTCGACCGGCGAGGCGCTGGAGCGCGGCCGCGACGTCGATACCATCCGCACTTTCATGGGCAGCCAGGGCCCGGTGGCCCTGTTCGATCTGCCCTGGGTGCCGCTCTATATTTTGTTCGTCTACTTTCTCCACCCCGTCCTGGGCGCCCTGACGCTCGGGGGCGCCTTCATCCTGACGCTCCTCACCATCTGGACCGAACTCAAATCGCGCAAACTCGCCGCTGCCGCCCAGCAGGCCTTTCTCAGCCGCAATGCCGTGGCCGATTCCAATGCCCGCAATGCCGACATCCTGAAAGCCATGGGCTTTGCCGGCCGCGCCGTCAGCCGCTTCAACGAGGTCAATCAGGATCACCTGACCCTGCAGACCCGCGCCAGCGATGTCATCGGCACCTTTGGCGCCTTCTCGCGCATCCTGCGCATGGTGCTGCAATCCGCCCTGCTCGGCACCGGCGCCTATCTCACCATCCAGGGCCAGATGTCTGCCGGCGCCATAATCGCCGTCTCGGTAGCCTCATCCCGGGCCCTCGCCCCCATCGACATGGCCATCGGCAATTGGAAGGGCGTCGTCGCTGCCCGCCAGGCGTTCAAGCGCCTGCGCGATACCATGGTCGCCCTTGCCGGCATGACCCAGCCGCTCGACCTGCCCGCTCCCACCAAGTCGCTCAAGGTCGACAAGATTTCCGTCGCCGCCCCGGCCTCGGGCCGCGTGCTCCTCACCGAGGTTGCCTTCGAGCTCACTGCCGGCCAGGGGCTCGGGGTCATCGGGCCCAGCGGCGGCGGCAAGAC
>DATMSG010000309.1:0-7918 GCA_035565515.1 Devosia sp. | reverse complement strand
TCCTCCATCAAGGGGAGGTGCCGATCGGCACTATCTCCTCAAATCCTCTGCCTTTCACCTCGCCTTGAGGGCGGCGGTGTTGCCGGGGCAAAATAAAACCCGCCGGCGCGGTGGCTGGCGGGTCTGCATGCACCACCGGGACAGGCCCGGTGGCGATGACTGATGGGAAATCGAATTAAGCGGTGGCTTCTTCGAAGAGCAGCTCGACATGTTCCCAGTTGACCAGGTTGTCGAACCAGGCTTCGAGATATTTCGGGCGGGCATTGCGGTAGTCGATGTAATAGGAGTGTTCCCACACATCGACGCCGAGGATCGGCTTGCCGCCATAGACCAGCGGGGATTCGCCATTGGCGGTCTTGGAAATTTCGAGCTTGCCGTTCTTGACCGACAGCCAGGCCCAGCCGGAGCCGAACTGGGTGGTGCCAGCGGCGATGAAATCGGCGCGCAGCTTGTCAAAGCCGCCGAGGTCGGCATCGACGGCAGCCTGAAGCTTGCCCGGCAGCTTGTTGCCGCCGCCATTGGGCTTCATCCAGTTCCAGAAGTGAACGTGGTTGTAGTGCTGGCCGGCATTGTTGAACAGGCCGGCGTTCTTGCCGAAGCTTTCCTTGACGATGTCTTCGAGCGGCAGGATTTCGAGGCCCGAACCTTCGAGCAGCCTTTCGCCATTGGTGACGTAAGCCTGGTGGTGCTTGTCGTGGTGGAACTCAAGCGTCTCGGCCGACATATAGGGGCCCAGGGCGTCGTACGCATAGGGCAGGGCCGGCAGGGTGAACTTGGTGGTCATGGTAGCCTCCGTTTCAGGAAAGGTGACGCTAAAGCGAAATCGGAATTATCGAAGACGTATAAGCACTTTGGCTTGGCGCAACAATGACGGGACGAGAACTAACCGTCTAATCCCGCAGACTTTATGGCAAAGGCATAGCACTGGGCGGTTTCCTTGAGCCGGTCGAAACGGCCCGAGGCGCCGCCATGGCCGGCCCCCATATTGGTCTTGAGATATAATGGCGCATCCCCCGTTGCGGTTGCCCGGAGTTTGGCGACCCATTTGGCCGGCTCCCAATAGGTGACGCGCGGATCGGTGAGGCCGGCCAGCGCGAAGATCGGCGGATAGTCTTGGGCCGATACCGCCTCATAGGGGGCGTAGGCGGCGATGCGGTTGTAGTCCTCGGCCGAGGTGATGGGATTGCCCCATTCGGGCCATTCGGGCGGGGTCAGCGGCAGGGTGTCGTCGAGCATGGTATTGAGCACATCGACAAAGGGCACCTGGGCGATGATGCCGGCCCACAGATCGGGACGGAGATTGGCCACCGCGCCCATCAGCATGCCGCCGGCCGAGCCGCCCTGGGCGACAATTTTGCCCTTTTGGGTATAGCCGCCCGCGATCAGCGCCTCGGCGGCGGCGATGAAATCGGTGAACGTATTGGTCTTGAACTCGCGGCGGCCGTTTTTGTACCAGGCATAGCCCTTGTCCATGCCGCCGCGAATATGGGCGATGGCATAGACAAAGCCGCGATCGACCAGCGACAGGACCGAGACGGAGAAATTCGCGGGCATGGACATGCCATAGGCGCCGTAGCCGTAAAGCAAAGCCGGGTTGGAGCCGTCGAGCTTCGTGCCCTTTTTATAGAGCAGGGTGACCGGAACGTCGGCGCCGTCTGCCGCCCTGGCGAAGATGCGGTGGGTTTCGTATTGCGCGGGATCGTGGCCCGAGGGGACTTCCTGGGTTTTGAGCAGGGTGCGCCCGCCGGTCGCGAGATCGACATCGAACACCTGATTGGGCGTCGTCGGGGAGGAATAGGAGAGGCGGAAGACCGTGGTGTCGAATTCGTAGCCGACCGACATGCCCAGCGCATAGGCTTCTTCCTCGAAGCGGACCACGTCTTCCTTGTTGGTGGTCAGATCGCGCACGACGATGCGCGGCAACCCGTCCTGGCGTTCGAGGCGCAGGAGATGGTTTTTTATGACGATGGTATCGAGCACCAGCACGCCGGGGCGGTGGGGGATGAGGTCGGTCCAGTTTTCCGCGCCGGGATTGTCGAGGGGCGCGGTGACGACCTTATAGTCTTCGGCGCCATCGGCATTGGTGCGGATATAGAGAAGGCCGTTCCGCTCCTCGACATCATATTCGCGGTCGGTGAGGCGCGGGGCGACGAGGCGGGGCGCGCCGCCCTTTTCAGCATCGATCAGATAGACTTCCGAGGTCTGGTGATCGTGTGCGTCGATGACGATGAACTTGTCGTTCTGCGTTTTGCCGACGCCGACGAAAAAGCCGGGATCGCTTTCTTCATAGATAATGGGATCGGCCGACTGGTCCGTGCCGATCTCGTGGCGGCGGACGCGATAGGGGCGGTGGTTGTCGTCATATTCGGCATAGTAGATGGCCCTCGAATCATTGGACCAGACATAGGAGCCGGCCGTGTCCTTGATGACTTCGGGACTGTCCTCAAAAGTGTCGAGATCGCGGATGACGATGTCGTAATATTCCGAGCCGGCGCGGTCGGCGGCCCAGGCGAGATAGCGGTGGCTCGCGTCGTGATCGGCGCCGGCAAAGCCGAAATAGCCTTCGCCCGCTTCTACATTGCAATCGAGAAGCACGGTTTCAGGCCCGCCATTGCGCGGGGTGCGCACGATCTGGGGATATTGTTTGCCCTCGAGCATGCGCGAATTATAGGCCCAGGGACCATCGGGCGAGGGAATGCCGGAATCGTCCTCTTTGATCCGGCCGCGGATTTCCTTGTAGATCTTGTCCTGCAATTCGGCGGTCGGCTTGCCGAACCGGTCTTCGTACCAGGCGTTTTCCGCCTCGAGATATCCGCGGATTTCCGGATCGAGCGTTTCGGGGGCCTGCATGACCTCCTGCCAGTTTTCGGCGCGCAGCCACGCCCAGGGATCGTCACGGGTCACCCCGTGATGGGTGTGGCTATGCTGCACGCGCTTGGCTTTGGGGGGAGTTGCTTGGCTCATCGTCGTTCCGCGGTTTTTGGACCTGCGGCATTTGCGGCCGCAAAGACTGGGGCGCGCGGGGATTTCAGCGATGCCGGGCTGCAGACAGCGATCTTCTGCGCTTCCGGGGCTCGCGTACGCAAACGTACGCTTCGCTCCGGTTCTCGCAAACCACCGTTTTCGCCTCGCCCCGACATGAATCCCTACACGCCCTAGGACATAGGCCGCGCCGCGCGCGATTGCCAGACCCCGAAAGTCTGTGAAAACCTCGAACGATTGTCGCATCCGGACCGATTGGGCTTGTTCTGGGGGGCGTCATGGGTAAGGTTCCCCCCAACCTGAACGACCAACGCGTGGAGGAGGGGCCGAGTGGGGCTGTCCCTTGAAGCCAGCATTGCCCTTGCCGCTCTGGCGCCTTTTCTGGCGGCATTTTTGACGCCTTTCATTCATCGCCTTGCCGGCCGCTATTCGGGCTGGGTGCTTGCCATCGTTCCCGCGGGGATTTTTCTGCTGCTGCTCGGCGTCAGCGGGCCGGTGATCGCGGGCGGCACGGTTGCAGCTTCGTTTGGCTGGGTTCCTTCCTATGGCCTGACCCTGAGCTTTTTCGCCGATGGCCTGAGCCTGATCTTTGCCCTGACCATTTCCGGCGTGGGCACGCTCATCGTTCTCTATTCCGGCGCCTATCTGAAGGGGCACAGGCACAAGGGGCGGTTCCTCGCCTATATGCTGGCCTTCATGGGCTCGATGCTGGGTCTTGTCCTCGCTGACAATATGCTGGCGCTGTTCATGTTCTGGGAGGCGACCTCGATCACCTCCTTCCTCCTGATCGGCTTTGACCACAACCGGCAGGCGGCGCGGCGCGGGGCCATTCAGGCGCTGGTGATCACCAATATCGGCGGCATGTGCCTGCTTGTCGGCGTCATCCTGGCACAGCACCTGTCCGGGACCTGGCTCCTGAGCGAGTTGCGCGGGCTAGAGGGCGTGCTGAAGGATTCGACGCTTTATGGGCTGGTGCTGGCGCTGTTCCTGGGCGCCGCCTTCACCAAATCGGCGCAGTTTCCGCTCCATTTCTGGCTGCCCAATGCCATGGAAGCGCCGACGCCGGTTTCGGCATTCCTGCATTCGGCGACCATGGTGCAGGCGGGTGTCTATCTCCTCGCGCGCATGACGCCGGTTCTGGGGGGTACATCGGTCTGGACCGGCGTGCTGGTGGCTTTTGGCGGGGTGACGCTGATCTGGGGCGCATTGGGAGCGCTGAGGGAGACCGATCTCAAGCAAATCCTGGCGCAGACGACGATTGCCTCGCTCGGGCTCCTCGTCCTGCTGATCGGGCTGGGCAGCGAGGCGGCGATTGCGGCCATGCTGGTCTATTTCGTGGCGCATGCCTGTTACAAGGCCGGGCTCTTCATGGTTGCGGGCGCAATCGACCACGAGGCGGGTACGCGCGACATTACCGCGCTTGGCGGATTGGCCGAGAAGATGCCGGCGACCTTTATCGGCGCGGCAGTGGCGGCGCTGTCGATGATCGGCCTGCCGCTGACCGTGGGCTATTTCGCCAAGGAAGAAATGTATCTGGCCCTGGTTGGCGGGGACTGGCTGATGCTGCTGGTGCTGGCCGTGCTGGTCGTGGGTAATGCCCTGCTGGCCGGCGTGGCGCTGGTCGTGATGATCAAGCCGTTTCTCGGAGACGCCCTGCCGACGCCGAAATCGCCGCATGAGGCGCCGGTCGCCATGCTGGCGGGGCCGGTCCTGCTCGGCGGCCTGGGGATTGCCCTCGGCGTCCTGCCCGATTGGCTGGGACACGATGTCCTGGCGCCGGGCGCGAGCGCTATTCTGGGGCAGGCGGTGGAGCCGCATTTGACCCTGGCGCTCGATCTTGCCAGCCCCCTGATCTGGCTGTCGGCACTGACCTGGCTGCTCGGCATTGCCGTGTTCCGGCAGGCCCATGCCATCCGCACGCTATTGCGGCGGTCGAGCGCCGGCCTTGGCTGGAATGCCGATACGGTGTTCGACGCGCTCATGTTCGGCCTTATCCGTTTTGCCGCCGCGGTGACGCGGTTCCTCCATCACGGCAGGCTCGAATTTTACCTGGTGCTGGTCTTCCTGGCCCTGGCCCTGGCGCTGTTCTGGCCCATGCTGGCGCTCGGCGGCTTTGACTGGATCGTGCCGACGGCCGAATTGGGCGATTGGTCCACGCGCCTGGTTCTGCCCGAACTCCGTCCCTATGAATGGGGTGTCATATTGCTGGCGGTGCTCGGGCTTGTCGCGGTGCTGATCGCGCAGAGCCGGCTCATTGCCATTCTCTCGCTCGGTATTCAGGGCACGGCCCTGGCGCTGATCTTTCTGCTCTTCGGGGCGCCGGACCTGGCCTTTACCCAGCTCATGGTGGAAATCCTGTCCGTCGTGATCCTGACCATCGTCATGACCAATCTGCGGCTCGACGCGCGGGATCACCGGCCGTTCGAGGATTGGGCGCGGGACGGGACGCTGGCCGTGGTTTGCGGGGCGGGGGTGAGCCTTTTGCTCATGCTGGTGCTGAACGGCGCGCTCGACACGCGGCTGTCGGACTTCTTTACCGCCACCAGCGTGCCCATCGCCCACGGCGCCAATATCGTCAACGTCATCCTCGTCGACTATCGCGGCTTTGATACCTTGGGCGAAATCTCGGTGGTCATGGGCGCGGGCATCGCCATTCTGGCGCTGTTGCGGCGGCGCAGGAAGACGGAGGGAGCCGGGCCATGAACACGGTCATTTTCCGCACGGCGGCGCCGCTGATCGTTGCGGCCATGCTGGTCTTTTCGGTCTATGTTTGCCTGCGCGGCCACAATGAGCCGGGCGGTGGTTTCATCGGCGGGCTGATCGGGGCGGCGTCCATCGCGGTCTTCGGCATGGCTTCGGGCGTGCCGGTCGTGCGGCGGGCGCTCAAGTTCGATCCGCTGGCCATTGCCGGTTTCGGCGTATTGCTGGCCGGTATTTCCGGGCTCGCGAGCCTTTTCATCCAAGCCCCCTTCATGACCTCGATCTGGCTCTATCTCGATCTGGGAGAAACCGTGGTGCCGCTTTCCACCCCGATGTTCTTCGATATCGGGGTCTATTGCGTGGTGTTCGGCACGCTCTCGGCCATTGCCCTGGCGCTCGAAAGCGATCGCGAGGAGGACCTGTGATGGATTATGTCCTTGCCGCGCTTGTCGGTGTCTTCGTTTCGCTCGGCATTTACCTGCTGCTTTCGCGCTCGGTGATCCGCATGCTGATCGGCATGACCATTCTGGGCAATGGGGTGAACCTGCTGATCTTCACCGCCGGGCGGGTGACGCGCGAAGTGGCGCCCATCGTGCCCGCAGGGCTCGAAGTGCCGGCGGGCACGATCGCCAATCCGCTGCCGCAGGCGCTGATCCTGACCGCCATCGTCATCGGCTTTTCCATGTTCAGCTTCCTGCTGGTGCTGGCGTTCCGCGCCTATAAAAGCCTCGATGCCGACAATACCGACACCATGCGCCTGGCCGAGCCGGAAAATGCGCCCCAGCCACCGTTGAGCTACTGACCATGACCGAACTTCCTCAGGCCATGATCGAAACCGCAACCCGCGCCGCCGACTGGGTACTGGTGCTGCCCATCGTGCTGGCGCTGATGGGGGCGGCGGCGCTGCTGGTGGTGCGGCGCAGCAATCGCCTGCCCATGCTGGGTGCCGCGCTGGTCATTCTCGCCATCATCGCCTGCGAAATCAGCCTGCTGCTGCGCGTCGTCAGCGAGGGCCCCCTGAGCATGACCATGGGCAAATGGCTGCCGCCTTTCGGCATCAGCCTGACGGCCGATCTCTTTGGGGCGGCCTTTGCGCTCGCGGCCTCGGTCGTGACGCTGGTGGTCGTGCTCTATGCCGAAATCGACCGGGAAGAGAATGACGGCAGGGATGGCTTCCATTCCATGGTCCTGCTGCTGCTCGCGGGCGTGACCGGATCGTTTCTGACCGGCGATCTCTTCAATCTCTATGTCTGGTTCGAGGTGATGCTGATCGCCTCCTTCGGGCTGATCGTTGCGGGCGGCACGCCCCTGCAGCTCGATGGGGCGGTGAAATACGGCTTCCTCAATTTCCTTGCCACGACACTGTTCCTGCTCGCGCTCGGGCTGACTTATGGCCTTCTTGGCACGCTCAACATGGCCGACATCATGCGGGTGGCACCCGGGGCCAATCGGGCGGCGATGACGGGGATTGCGGCGCTCCTGCTGCTCGCCTTCGGCATGAAGGCAGCGGCCTTTCCGCTCAATGCCTGGCTGCCGGCCTCCTATCATACGCCGACCCCAGCGGTTTCGGCGCTGTTTGCGGGTCTGCTGACCAAGGTTGGCGCCTATGCGCTATTGCGCTCGCTGGTCGCTATCCTGCCCGATAGCCGCGATGTGCTCGAGCCGGTGCTGGCCGTGCTGGCGATTGCGACGCTGGTGATCGCCCCGCTCGGCGCCATTGCCGAAACGCATCTGCGCCGGGCGGTGGGCTTTTTCGTCATCGGCGGCATCGGCGCCATCCTGGCCGGCCTGTCGCTGCCCAATGTCATCGGCATTGCCGGGGCCGGTATCTATATTTTCCACGCCATCCTCGCCATGACGGCGCTCTATATGGTGGTGGGACTGGTGGAAAAGCGCACCGGGGCCAGCGATACCAGGCAAATGGGCGGACTTTACGCCGCCAGCGCCCCGCTTTCGATCCTGTTCTTCGTGCTTGTCCTTGCCGTCGCCGGCGTGCCGCCTTTCCTCGGCTTCTGGCCGAAATTGCTGCTGCTCGAAGCGGGCGTCGTCGAGGCGGAACTGGGTTGGCTGGGCGGGGCCGTGGTCGTGGCGCTGGTCGTCAATGCCGTGCTGACGCTGATTGCGGGCACAAGGCTGTGGTCGCATGTATTCTGGCGCAATGGGCCGGAGGCTCTGCCCGCTTCGAGCGAGCCGATGGCGCTGGTGGCGCCGACGCCGCGGGCGCGGCTGGCCTTCG
>DATMSG010000308.1:0-7048 GCA_035565515.1 Devosia sp. | reverse complement strand
ATCGATTATCCAGCTGGCTGCGCACCAGTTCCAACCCGCGCTTGGTGATCCGGTAGGGTTTGCCGCCCTGGGATTTGATGGCCTTCTTCGCCTTGAGCTTGGAAAAGAGGACAGGCGTGAAGCCGCCGATTTGCCAGCCTTCGCGATTGATGAATTCGAATGCGGTGATCCTGCCGCGTTCATCCTTTACGGCGATGATATAGCCGCCCTGCGCCAGTGCATGAAGCACGCGCTGTTCGTCTCGGGAAATATCCATTGATAGTCTGATGCCTGAGCAAGCGTGCCGTCTGGCACGCGAACAAACAAGATCACCCGCCGGCATCACGCTCGGCGGCTGGTCGGTTCATTCTGCCCCGTCGCGATTGGACGGGGACTTAGGCAATCTCAAACTGGCTAGACATGGCCATCGTTTATCGCCGTCGCGCCGCCGTGTCCAGAATCTGCGAAAGCAGCGGTTGAAATCGCAGCTTCGGCGGTGCAAACCAGCAACAGACGACAGATTTCGAGGATAGACCGTGACCGCTGCCGCCAAACTGCCCGCCGAATGTGAAAGCAAGGACGATGTGCGGGCCGAGATTGACCGTATCGACCAGGCCCTGCTGACCCTGCTTGCGGAGCGCCATCGCTATGTAACGAGGATGGCGGAGATCAAGACCGATCCGCATGAGGCCTATGATCCCGCGCGCATCGAGTCGATTATTTCCAAGGTCCGCACGCGCAGCGGCGACCTTGATTTGGACGAAGATCAGGCCGAACTCTTGTGGCGGACCCTGATCGACTGGAACGTGAACTACGAAAAGGGCATCATCGCCGCGCGTCGCCGGGCACGGTGAGGTGGGCGTAACCGAAGTGTAACGGGAGTTGGTCATGGCGGTGATCGAAATTCGGAAGGCCGAAATATCCGACGCCCCGCGCATGGCCGACATCGCCTTTGCCGCCTGGGACACGGGCATTCGTCCGCTGCTGGACGAGCGGCCGGGCCTGCGCGAAAGCGAGCGGGCGCGGCTCTCCCAGGCCTCGGGAACAAACTGGCAGAACACCATCGTCGCGACCATCGACGGCATCGTGGTCGGCTGGTGTTCGCGCTCGGCGCGGCGCAGCTATATCCCCTATCTCTTCGTGATGCCCGACATGCAGGGGCACGGCATTGGCGCGAGCCTGCTCAACCGCATGGAAACCATGCTGGAGCTGCAAGGCGCGAGCAAGGTGCATCTGGAAACCCCCGCGGACAATGTGCGGGCCGTGCGCTTTTACGAGCGGCAGGGCTATCATATCCTTGCCCTGCGCGGAGAGCCGCGCGGCGGGCACGATCCGTTCACCAGCGTGCACCTTGAAAAAGTTCTCCATCCATATGGCGGGCAGATCGAATGATCGTGCGCGTGGCCGTCGAGGCGGAAGCGGCGCGACTGGGCGAGATCGGATTCGAGGCCTGGCGAACGAGTGCCTTTGGGGCCAATGACGCCGGACGAACGGACGCCGATGCGCTCCGCGGCGAATTCACTCAGTTTTGCATTGAGAAGCCGGAAAGTATCATTCTCGCTGCCGACGGCGACCGGTTTCTGGGCTGGGGCGCCCGCGAATTTTCTGATCAGGTTATTACAGATCTTTGGGTTGCTCCCGAGGCGCAGGGCAAGGGCGTCGGAGCGGCCTTGCTTGCAGCTCTGGAAGAGGCTATCGCGATAGCAGGTTTCAGCCATGCTGAACTCGAAACCTATGCCGGCAATGCCGGGGCGGTGCGTTTCTATTCGCGACAGGGCTACGAGCCCGTTTGGCGCGGTATGAAATTCACCGCCAGCCTGAACTATGATTTAGAAAAGATACGCTTCCGGAAAATGCTCCCGGCGGCGGAGTAGGACCGGTAACGCATGACCCTCGTCGACACCCGCACCCCTGACAAGAAGCGCCTGATTTCCGGTTCGACCGGCGATTGGGAAGTGATCATCGGCATGGAAGTGCACGCGCAAGTGACGAGCGAGAGCAAGCTCTTTTCGGGCTCCTCGACGGCTTTCGGCAATCCGCCCAATGCCAATGTGAGCTTCGTGGATGCGGCCATGCCCGGCATGCTGCCGACGATCAACGAGGAATGCGTGCGCCAGGCAGTGCGCACCGGCCTCGGGCTCAAGGCCAAGATCAACAAGCGCTCGGTGTTCGACCGGAAGAATTATTTCTATCCGGACCTGCCACAGGGCTATCAGATTTCGCAGTTCAAGGACCCGATCGTCGGCGAGGGCAAGGTTTTGCTCGATGTCGATGGCGAGCAGATCGAGATCGGTATCGAGCGCCTGCACCTCGAGCAGGACGCCGGCAAATCGATCCACGACCAGCATCCGAATATGAGCTTTGTCGACCTCAACCGGTCCGGCGTGGCGCTGATGGAAATCGTGTCGAAGCCTGACCTGCGGTCTTCGGAAGAGGCCAAGGCCTATCTTTCGAAGCTGCGTACGATCCTACGCTATCTCGGCACCTGCGACGGCAATATGGAGCAGGGCTCCATGCGCGCCGACGTGAACGTGTCGGTGCGTCGCCCGGGCGGCGAATTCGGCACGCGTTGCGAAATCAAGAACGTCAATTCCATCCGCTTTGCCGGTCAGGCGATCGAGTATGAAGCGCGCCGCCAGATCGACATTCTGGAAGATGGCGGTTCGATCGACCAGGAAACGCGGCTATTCGATCCGAAGCTGGGCGAAACGCGGTCCATGCGCTCCAAGGAAGAAGCGCATGACTATCGCTATTTCCCCGACCCGGACCTGCTGCCGCTCGAATTCGACGATGCCTTCGTTGCCGAGCTCGGCAAGCACCTGCCCGAATTGCCGGATGAGAAACAGGCTCGCTTCATCGCCGACTATGGCGTGACCGCCTATGACGCCATGGTGCTGACGCTCGATCGCGAAACGGCGGACTATTTTGAGGCCTGCGTGGGCTTCGGCGGCGGCAAGCGCGACGGTAAGGCCGTGGCCAATATCCTCAATGCGGACGTTGCCGCCTTTGCCAATAGCCAGGGTCTCGCCGTGTGGGAAACGCACCTGCAGCCGGCGCAGATTGCCGGGCTGGTTGACCTGATCGCCGGCGGCACGATTTCGTCCAAGGGCGGCAAGGACGTGCTGCAGATTCTCATCGCCGAGGAACCCGAGGGTGATCCGGCCGAGATCGTCGAGCGTCGCGGCCTCAAGCAGGTGACCGATCTCGGCGCGATCGAGAAGATCGTCGACGAAATCATCGCGGCCAATCCCGATCAGGTGGCCAAGGTCCTGGCCAAGCCGACCATGATCGGCTGGTTCGTCGGCCAGGCCATGAAGGCTTCGGGCGGCAAGGCCAATCCGCAGGCGCTGAACGACCTCATGAAGAAGAAGCTCGGCATCGAATAGCAATTCCGGAGGGGGCATGGCGAAGGGATATTGGGTGGTTCGGGTCGATGTGATCGATCCCGAGCAGTTCAAGACCTATCAGGCCTTTGTCGGCCCCTTTCTGGCCGAGCACGATGGACGCTTTCTGGTGCGGGACGGCCGGCACGCGGTGCCCGAGGGCACCGCGCGGCAGCGCACGGTCGTTGTGGAATTTCCGAGCTATGAGGCCGCGCTGAGGGCCTATGATTCCGCCGAATATCAGGGCGGGATCGCGATGCGTGAAAACGCGGCCGTGCTCGATTTCGTGGTCGTGGAAGGCTACGAAGGCTGATTTTCGCGCCTTGCCCATGAGGCCTGCGGCGGGATCGGCTAAGGCGTAAGATGATCCAGGCGCTGCTCCATCCGTGGTTCGTTTCCCGGACCGGGAGGAGACGGCGGCATGGGGTCCTCGACCGGCTGGTCCGGTGGAGGGATTTCCTCTGGACCCGGCGGGTAGGGCTCGACGGGCTGCGGGTTGGACGGTTCCGGCTGCGGGATGATTTCAGGGATCGGTCGCGGGTCGATATCGGGTCTTGGTTCGGGCATGGCGCACCTCCTTGAGGCCAACGTGAGGCCTTAAGGAGAGTTCCGTTTCAGCTCGCCGACCTGGGCTGCGTAGGACGCCAGCGTTGCACCAGGCGCCCATCCATGAAGATCAGACCGATGAAGATCACCACGATGCCGGCGACATGCACCGGCTCGAAACGTTCGTGCAGGATCAACACGCCCAGCAGGATCGCCGAAATCGGCGTGATATAGGTGTTGAGCGAGAGATTGGTGGGGCCGACGCGCGGCAGCAGCCAATAGACCAAGAGGAAGCTGAAACTGGTCGAGAAGGTCGCAATGGCAAAGAGCGCGCCCCAGGTTTCGAGCCGGGTGATAACCGGCAGGCCCGAAAACAGCAGCGCGACAGGCAGCGACACCAAAGCCGCACCGGTCAGCGAGCAGGTGGCAACGACGGTTGGCTCGATCGCCTTGAAGCGGCGGGCATAGTTGAGCGTCACCGCATAGCAGATGGTGGCGAGGAGCGCTGCGAGAAGGCCGACAACCTGGGCGGAAGCGCCGGCGCCGAGCGAGGGCAGGGCGAGAATTATCGCGCCCAGGAAACCGATGACCACGCCCGCTATCTTGTTCCACGTCGCCTTTTCGCCGCCCGGCCAGAGCTGTGAGACGATGACGGTGCTCATCGGCGTCAACCCGTTGATGACGCCCACGATGCTGCTGGCGACGGTATGCTCGGCAAAGGGAAAGAGCGAGAAGGGAATGGCATAGTTGAGGATGCCCAGGATCAGGAGCTGGCGGTAAACCTTGCCATCCCTGGGCAATGTCTTGCGGGTGGCGAAGAAATAGACCCAGCAAATGGCGGCGCCGAGCGTGACGCGGCCGGCGGAAACCCAGAGCGGGCTGATCTCGCGGATCAGCACGGCGTTGAAAAGGAAGGAACTGCCCCAGACCGCGCCCAGCAGAATGATCAGCAACCAATAGCGTAGCGGCACAGGTGTTCTCCCTTTGTGCTGAGGTTAGCGGGCAAAGGGAGTCGCGTCGAACCGATTTTGACGATGGGGGCCATCAATTGCGGTGATGCGGCCGGTCTGCCTTGGCGTATTAGACCTCTACATACTGACAGGCGATGTCAGCGTCTTTCGGTGACACTGAGGGGGACAGAACGGCGGGCGGGCGAAATGGCAGATCATCTGAGATATTCCGGGCGCGATGCGGCGGTGCAGCGGCAGGTGCTCGTCGATGTCATTGCTGATGATCCGGTGTTGATGCGGCTCCTGCGGGGCATGTCGGAGCTTGGTCTGCCCGACCCGCTGCTGGGTTCGGGGGCAATTTACAATACGCTCTGGAATGTGCTGACCGGCCGCGACCGGCATGCCGGCATCAAGGATGCCGACGTGGTCTATTTCGATTCCACCGACCGAAGCTATGAAGCGGAAGATCGGGTCATTCGCCGGACGCAGGCCTATTTTGCCGATAGCCCCATTCCGGTGGAAGTGCGCAATCAGGCGCGGGTGCATCTGTGGTTTCCCGAAAAGTTCGGGCTGGCCTATCCCATGCTCAATTGCAGCGCCGATATGCTGCGCTATTTTGCGACCAAGACGCACGCGGTTGCGGCACGGATCGAGAAGGGGGAGATCGTCATTTTCGCGCCCTTTGGGCTCGACGACCTGTTCTCGTTCCGGCTGACGCCAAATCCCGTGCTCGATAATCGGGCAACGCACGAGAGCAAGGCTGCGCGGGCCATGGCACTCTGGCCGGAACTGCGCCTCGAGGGCTGGCCAGAATAAGAAGGTGGCGCGAGGGCTGCCGGGCAGCCCGTTTCGGCCAAATCATGAAACGATTAGAGCGAAACCTCGCCGCGGGCGAGCATGGCCAGGGCCTGGGGGTAAATCCTGTGCTCTTCGACGAGCACGCGGGCGGTCAGGGTCTCGGGCGTATCGCCGGGGAGGACCGGAACGCGGGCCTGGAGGATGGCGGGACCTTCATCGAGGCCCGGCGTGACGAAATGAACCGTGCAGCCATGCTCGGCATCGCCAGCGGCGAGCACGCGGGCATGGGTATCGAGGCCCTTGTAAAGGGGCAGGAGGGAGGGATGGATATTGACCATCCGGCCTTGCCAGCGCAGCACGAAATCTTCGCCCAGGATGCGCATGAAGCCGGCAAGGCAAACATAGTCGACTTCCCAGCCTTCGAGGATCTGGGTCATCATGTCCTCGAACATTTCCCGGCTGAGGAACTTGCTCTGGGCCAGCGAGGCCGTGGCGATGCCGTGTTGCCGGGCGATTTCGAGGCCCGGCGCCGCAGCCCGGTTGGAGAGCACGCCGACGATTTCAGCCGGATAATCGGGAGCTTTCGATGCCTCGATCAGCGCGGACATGTTCGAGCCGCGACCGGAAATGAGAACGCCGACTTTCTTGTGGCTCACAGGGCGAGCTTCCCGCGGAAGGTGACGGGTTCGCCGCCGCGGGGCGTGAGTTGGCCGACAATGGCGGCGGTTTCGCCGGAGGCGGTGAGGTGTTCCACGAGCTTTTCGGCGTCTTCGGGGGTGACGGCGACGAGCATGCCGACGCCGCAATTGAAGGTGCGCAACATTTCGCGCTCACTCATGCCGCCGACACTGGCGAGCCAGCCGAAGACAGTGGGCACGCTGACGGCGTCGAGATCGACATCGGCGGCGAGATCGCCGGGCAGGACGCGCGGAATATTGTCGATGAAGCCGCCGCCGGTGATGTGGGCGAGGGCCTTGATACCGATGCCGGCCTTGAGGGCGGCAAGGAGCGGCTTTACGTAGATGCGGGTGGGTTCGAGGAGGGCCTCGGCGAGGGTCTTGCCGGAGGCGAAGGGCGCATCGGCGGTCCAGGCGAGGCCGGAAAGCTCCACGATTTTCCGCACCAGCGAATAACCATTGGAATGAACGCCGGAGGAGGCGATGGCGACGAGCGTGTCGCCGGCGGCAATATCCTTGCGCGGCAGGAGAGCATTGCGCTCGGCTGCGCCGACGGCGAAACCGGCGAGATCGTAGTCGTTGCCGTGATACATGCCCGGCATTTCGGCGGTTTCCCCCCCGATCAGGGCGCAGCCGGCGAGACGGCAGCCATGGGCAATGCCTTCGACAATGGCGGTGCCCTGAGCAACGTCGAGTTTGCCGGTGGCGAAATAAT
>DATMSG010000307.1:0-6701 GCA_035565515.1 Devosia sp. | reverse complement strand
ACCAAAAAAACGGGCGGGGATCGCTCCCCGCCCGCCGGTTCCAAACCGCGAAAAACTACTTCAGCGCGTCGGTGACCACAGTCGTATAGGCGCCCTCCGGCTCCGCCTTGATGATCGACTGGTCGAGCAGCGCCTTCACGGTACGATCATAGGTTTCCATGTTCAGCGCCGGGTCGGCCGCATCGACGAGCTTGGAAACCTCGCCCACCATATAGAGCTGGTGCGCCAGTTCGGCAGCGCCGGTTTCGTCGCTGTCGACGACGATCTGCGCGGCTTCTTCCGGATTGTCGAGGGCGTATTGCCAGCCCTTCATCGAGGCGCGGACGAAGCGGGTATAGGCATCGACCTTGGCCGGATCGGAGAGTGTGTCTTCAAGGACATAGAGACCGTCTTCGAGCAGGTCATTCCCCATTTCGGTATAGTTGAAAATGGTCAGGTTATCCGGACCATAACCGGCATCGAGCGCCTGGCCATATTCATTATAGGTCATGACCGAGATGCAGTCGGCCTGGCCCTGGATCATCGGCTGAATATCGAAGCTCTGCTGGAGAACTGTGACGCCGCCGGCCGAACCGTCGGTGGCAATGCCTTCCTTGTTCATCCAGGCAAAGAACGGATATTCATTGCCGAAGAACCAGACGCCCAGCGTGTGGCCCGGGAAGTCGGCAACGGTCTTGATCTCCTTTTCGACCGGACAGATCATCATCAGGCCCGAGCGCTTGAACGGCTGGGCGATATTGACCAGCGGCACGCCGGTATCGCGCGCGGCAAGGCCCGCGGCCATCCAGGTGACGATGATGTCGGCGCCGCCGCCGGCAATCACCTGTTCGGGGGCAATGTTCGGGCCGCCGGGCAGGATGGTCAGGTCGATATTTTCTTCGTCGTAAAAGCCCTTGGCTTCGGCCACGAGATAGCCGGCGAACTGAGCCTGCGTCACCCATTTCAATTGCAGGGTCAGTGCATCGGCCGCAAATGCGCCCGGCATGGCCGCCAGCGCCATGGTGCCCACCATCAGGCCTGTAAGAAGCGTCTTCATTCTGTCGTTCCCTTTTCCCTGTAGACGTTTACGCCCGTCCACCACGGACGGACGGATGCCAGAAGGTGACGCCCCTTTCTATGAGGGCGATCACCCCGTAGAAGGCGGACCCCGCGACCGCGGCAACCGCGATCTCCGCCCAGACCAGGTCGATGGCGAGACGCCCCACCCCGGTCGAAATCCGGAAGCCCATCCCCACAACGGGCGTTCCGAAAAATTCCGCTACGATTGCGCCGATCAAGGCCAATGTCGAATTGATCTTGAGGGCATTGAAAATAAACGGCCCCGCAGCGGGGAGGCGCAGTTTAAAGAGCGTCTGCCAATAGGAGGCAGCATAGGTCCGCATCAGGTCGCGCTCGATGGAAGAGGCCGCGTTGAGCCCTGCCACCGTATTGACCAGCATGGGAAAGAAGGTCATGGCGACGACGACGGCAGCTTTCGATTGCCAGTCGAAGCCGAACCACATGACCATGATCGGCGCGATACCGATGATCGGCAGCGCCGACATGAAATTGCCGATGGGCAGCAGCCCGGCCTTGAGGAAGGGCGAACGATCGACGGCAACGGCAACGGCAAGCCCCGCAAGGCACCCGATGATATAGCCCGGGATGACCGATTTTATGAAGGTCTGGACGAAATCGGCCCAAAGGATCGGGGCCGAGTTGGCCAATTGCGCCCCGATGGCGGAGGGCGCCGGCAGCAGCACCGGCGGCACATTGGCGCCGCGCGTCACGATCTCCCACATCACCAGCAGCGCCACGCCGAAGACCGCAGGAACAAGCAGCCCCATGGTTTTGCGCGGCACGGTTCCCCGCCGGATTTCACCCGAAAGCCGATCGACGAACAGCCAGGCAAAGGCCCAGGCACTCACCATGGCGAACCAATAATGCCCCGGCATGGCCGCGCCCCCGGGCAAGGCCAAAACCAGCGCCAGGGCAATCAGCACCGACGCCAGGCCATCGAGCCAGAAGCTGATCGGCCGGAACACGAAGCGGACCAGCGTCAGCGCGCCGAGCCCCATGGCCATGGTGAGCAGAAGATCCGCATCCGCCGAGATCGCCGCCCCGACAAGCCCGCAAGCCGCCATGCCGCCAGCCAGGAGCGCCAGGAGCGATTGCAGAAGGGTCAGGCCTGATTTTATCATGCCCGAACCCCATTGCGCGCATTGACGAATTTTTCCGCCGCCCCGACGATTGCCACCAGCACCGCCGCCAGCCCCGCGGCAATGAACAGCGCCGCCCAGATCTGGATGGTCTGCCCATTGTAAGACCCGGTGAGCAGCCGCACGCCGAGCCCGCCGCCGGCGGCATTGGAAAGTTCCGCCACCACCGCCCCGATCAGCGAAATGGCAATGCCCACCTTCATCGAGGCAAACAGCATCGGCAGCGCCGCCGGCCAGCGCAATTTCCAAAAGACCTGCCAGGGATTGGCGTCATAAGTCCGCATCAGATCGAGCTGGATCGCTTCGGGCGAGCGCAGCCCCTTCACCATGCCGACAACGACCGGGAAGAAACTCAGATACATCGAGATCAGCGCCTTGGGCACGAGCCCGGTGAGCCCGATCGCCCCGAGCCCCACCACCACCATGGGTGCAATGGCGAGAATGGGAATGGTCTGGCTCGCAATGATCCAGGGCATCAGCGAGCGATCCGTCGCATCATTGTGGACGATGGCGACCGCCAGCACGACACCGAGCCCCGTCCCCAGCACAAAGCCCAGCAGCGTCGCCGAGAGCGTGATCCAGGCATGCAGCGCAAGGGAGCGCCGCGACGTGAATTCAAGCCCGATAGTGGCGTTCCAGATTTCCGAAATCACCTGATGCGGCGCCGGCAGCACCGGCTTGTCCTGGCTCCATGTCTGCCCGGCAAATTCCATGAACGGCACGTTTTCGAGATTGGCGCGGCCATTGAGAATGTTCTGCCAGGGCGCATTCATCGAGATCGCCATGCCATACCAGAAGGCGAGAATGGCCAGTAAAATAGTGAGAATGGGGAGGACGCGACTCACGGAGCAAAGACCCCCATCACACCACCTCCTCATAGGAGTGCCCGGCCCGCAGCCCATCCCTGACCCTTGCCGCAATCGCCAGAAATTCCGGCGTTTCGCGAATATCGAGCGGCCTGTCCCGTGGCAGGTTGCTTTCGATCACATCCGTCACCCGCCCCGGCCGCGGCGACATCACCACGATTTTCGTCGACAGATAGACCGCCTCGGGAATCGAATGCGTCACAAAGCAGATGGTCTTCTGCGTCCGGTCCCAGAGTTTGAGCAGTTCGGAATTGAGGTGGTCCCGCACGATCTCGTCGAGCGCCCCGAAGGGTTCGTCCATCAGCAACAGATCGGCATCGAATGCCAGCGCGCGGGCAATCGAGGCGCGCTGCTGCATGCCGCCCGACAACTGCCATGGATATTTCTTCTCGAACCCGGAAAGGTTCACCAGCTCCATGGTCCGCTTGATCCGCTCGGCCTGTTGCTGGGGCGAATGCCCCATGATTTCGAGCGGCAGGGCGATATTCTTCTCGATCGTGCGCCAGGGATAAAGCGCCGGCGCCTGGAACACATAGCCATAGGCCCGCGCCCGGCGCGCATTTTCCGCCGTCTGGCCGTTGATTTCGAGCGAACCGGACGTGGGTTGTTCGAGATCGGCAATAGTGCGCAAAAACGTCGTCTTGCCGCAGCCCGAAGGCCCGATAAAGGAAACGAATTCCCCCTTTTCGATGGTCAGGTTGACCTCGGAAAGCGCGATGACGTCGCCATCATTGGTGGGAAAGGTGAGGCCGAGATTTTGGGCGGAGATGACTGGGGCCTTTGGGGCTGTCGAAAACCCTACCACCATCAGACCCCCGTCGCCGGAATGCCCGAACGCTCCACTTTCCGCGGCGCCACGATCTCCTTCCATTGGCTCAAGGCCCGGTTGACCGGGTTTTTCGCCTCGCGCGCCACGAATTTTCCGTGGCCCGGTTCCGCCTTCACCTCGTTCTCGACAATCGACACCTTGCCGCGGCTCAAGACGTAGCGCGGCATGCCGGTCACCTCAAACCCTTCGAACACATTATAGTCGATCACCGACTGCTGGCTTTTCGCCGTGATGGTCTTTTTGCGTTTCGGGTCCCAGACCACCAGATCGGCATCCGCGCCCACCATGACGGCACCCTTTTTCGGATACATATTGAGAATCTTGGCAATATTCGTCGAGGTGACGGCCACGAATTCGTTCGGCGTCAGCCGCCCGGTATTGACCCCCGCCGTCCACAGCACCGGCAGCCGGTCTTCGAGCCCGCCCGTTCCGTTCGGAATTTTTGCAAAATTCCCCACCCCATTGCGCTTCTGCGTGGTGGTGAAGGCACAGTGATCGGTCGCAACGCATGACAGGGAGCCCGCCTGCAGGCCGGCCCAGAGCGAATCTTGATGCTGCTTGTTGCGGAATGGCGGCGACATCACCCGCCGCGCCGCATGGTCCCAATCGGGATTGAAATATTCGCTCTCGTCGAGCGTCAGATGCTGGATCAGCGGTTCGCCATAAACCCGCATGCCCTTCTGCCGCGCCCGGCGAATGGCCTCATGCGCCTGTTCGCAGGAGACATGCACGACATAGAGCGGCACGCCGGCCATATCGGCAATCATGATGGCCCGGTTGGTCGCTTCGCCCTCGACTTCCGGCGGCCGCGAATAGGCATGACCCTCGGGTCCGTTATTTCCCTCGGCCAGGAGCTTTGCCGTCATCGCGGCGACCACATCGCCATTTTCGGCATGGACGAGGGGCAGGGCGCCGAGCGCCGCGCAGCGTTGGAACGAGGCGAACATCTCGTCGTCGTTCACCATCAGCGAGCCCTTATAGGCCATGAAATGCTTGAACGAGGTAATGCCGCGATCGACCACCTCGGCCATTTCATTAAAAACCTGCTCGCCCCACCAGGTCACCGCCATGTGGAACGAATAATCGGCCGAAGCCTTACCGGTCTTGTTGTCCCACATTTTGAGGGCTTCAAGCAGGCTCTGGTCGGGATTGGGCAGGCAGAAATCGACCACCATGGTCGTCCCGCCCGCCAGCCCGGCCCGCGTCCCGCTCTCGAAATCGTCGGCCGAATAGGTCCCCATGAAGGGCATTTCAAGATGGGTATGCGGATCGATACCGCCCGGCATCACATAACAGCCACTGGCGTCCAGAACCTCGTCGCCCGAAAGGTTCTGCCCGATCTCGACAATGACATCGCCGTCGATCTTGACGTCGGCCACATAGCTGAGATCATCCGTAACGACGGTCCCGCCCCTGATAACTTTGCTCATATCTTCGTTCCCTTGCAGTCCTCAACCCCGCCACGCACCCCTCAGCGCCTCGGCGGGATTGTTATTTGTTTCTAGGGGCCTGCGGCTCCTTCTCCACCTCTCCCTTTGGGGGAGAGGTCGGATTTCGCAAAGCGAAGTCCGGGTGAGGGGGCCTTATGTCGAGCCCAAACCCTCACTCCACGATCTCCGCTGTCTCCACCACCGCATGGAACAGCACATCGCATCCCGCCGCGGCCCATTCCATGGAGATTTCTTCCGCCTCATTATGCGAGAGCCCGCCCACACAGGGGCACATGACCATGGTCGCCGGCGCGACCTTCGCCGCCCAGCAGGCATCGTGCCCGGCACCCGAAATGATGTTCATGTGCGAATATCCCAGCTTCTCCGCCGCCGAGCGCACCCGCCCCACCAGCGTCGGATCAAACGTCACGGGATCGAAATGCCCCACGGCCTCCACAGAGCATCCGACACCCAGCTCCGCACAAATCTCGGCCGCCTTGGCTTCGATGGTCGCGCGCATGCGGTCGAGCTTTTCCTGGCTCGGCGTGCGCAAATCGACCGTGAACACCACCGTGCCCGGCAGCACGTTTCGCGAATTGGGCGAAAATTTCACCTGGCCCGTGCCGGCGACAGCGCCCGGCTGTTCGCTCATCGCGATTGCCTGCACAGCCTCAAAAATCCGCGCCATGGCGAGCCCGGCATTGACGCGCATGCTCATCGGCGTCGAGCCGGTATGCGCCTCCCGCCCGGTCAGGGTGAATTCGAGCCACCACAGCCCCTGGCAATGGGTGACGACGCCGATCTGCTTTTCCTCGGCCTCGAGGATCGGCCCCTGCTCGATATGATATTCGAAATAGGCATGCATTTTTCGCGCGCCGACTTCTTCGTCGCCGACCCAGCCGATGCGCCGGAGTTCATCGCCAAAGAGCTTTCCGTCCATGTCCTTGCGGCCATAGGCATAGTCGAGCGTGTGGACGCCCGCAAAAACGCCTGACGCGACCATGGCCGGCGCAAAGCGCGCGCCTTCCTCATTTGTCCAGTTGGTCACGACCACAGGATGTTTTGTCTTGATCCCGAGATCGTTCATCGAGCGCACGACTTCGAGCCCCGCCAGCACGCCCAGCACGCCGTCATATTTGCCGCCCGTCGGCTGGGTATCGAGGTGACTGCCGATATAGACCGGCAGCGCATCGGGATCGGTCCCCGCCCGCGTCATGAACATGGTGCCCATCTTGTCGACGCCCATGGTCAAACCGGCGTCCTCGCACCAGCGCTGAAACAATTCGCGCCCCTCTTTGTCGCTATCGGTCAGCGTCTGCCGATTATTGCCCCCGGCAATGCCCGGGCCAATTTTGGCCATGTCCATCAGGCTCTCCCA
>DATMSG010000306.1:0-10877 GCA_035565515.1 Devosia sp. | reverse complement strand
TGGATCCCGGCCTTCGCCGGGATGGCAGCCGGTGGGTGGCACTCCATTTGGAGCCCGAAACACGCCCACGGGGGATCGAAACCTCGGTGGCCGTCCTTTGGTCAGGCAACTTATCCCCGCCTCTCCCAAAGCGACTAAACTAGGTGCTCCAATGGTTCAGGAGGTTTTCTAGCCAATTGCGCTAATCAATCCGGGATACGCTTCCATGGTGACGGTCCGTTCCAGTCCGCCCATGTCCTTCACCCACCCACAGCGTCATCCCCGCGAAAGCGGAATCTCCGTCTCCTGGCACGAGACTCCCGCTTTCTCGTGCATGACACCGAAAGAAAGAAGACCGGAACCAGACCGGCACAATCCCGACCAACCTCCTCCGCCCCGCCTTTCCCCAACTCTCCCAGCTCCTACCTCCTACCTCCTACCTCCTACCTCCTACCTCCTACCGCCTGCCTCCTGCGGCCTGCCGCCTGTCTCCAACCTCCAACCTCCAACCTCCAACCCCAAAACCCAAACCCAAACCCAAACCCCAAGCGACCGACGCCCCTTGCGCCCGGTCTTGCTCTCCATCGTAAAACACCGATATACCTGCTTCACCAAAACGAGGACGGTGCTCATGACCACCCAGACCAAGCCGATCGAAGCCTATTCCCTCCCCACGCCCAACGGGCAGAAGGTGCACATCATGCTCGAAGAGCTTGGCGTGCCGTGGAATTATCACCGCATCGACATTGGCAAGGGCGAGCAGTTCACCCCCGAATTCCTGGCCATTTCGCCCAACAACAAGATTCCCGCCATCGTTGATCCCGAAGGTCCGGGCGGCGAACCCATCTCGATCTTCGAATCCGGCGCGATCCTGAAATATCTCGGCCTGAAATTCGGCAAGTTCTATCCGACTGATCCGCGCGCTCAGGTGAAAGTCGATGAATGGCTCTTCTGGCAGGTTGGCGGTTTTGGTCCGATGCTGGGCCAGAACAATCACTTCTCGGTCTATGCCCCCGAAAAAGTCCCCTATGCCATCAAGCGCTACAGCGACGAAACGCACCGGCTCTTCGGTGTTCTCAACAAGCAGCTGGCGGGTAAGGAATACATCGCCGGCGATTATTCCATCGCCGACATCGCCTCCATCGGCTGGGCCCAGTCCTGGGAACGCTACGGCATCAGCAAGGAAGAATTCCCCCACGTTCACGCCTGGCTCGAACGCCTCGCTGCCCGCCCGGCCGTCGCCGCTGGCCTCAATTGGGGCAAGGATGTTCAGGCCAAAAGCCTCGCTGACGACAAGGAAGCCCAAAAGGTGCTGTTCAATCAGCGCGCCCGCTAGTCTTGCCAACGGATGTCACCCCGGCGAAAGCCGGGGCCCATCCCGAGATGGAGGAAGAGCCTCTACTGGGCCGGCTGCTGTTCTTCCGCCAGCCGCGCATCCAGCTCCGCCTGCGGCACGCGCACCCAGTCTTCTCCGCGGCAGATGACATTGTAGAGCACGCAGCCATTGAGCCGCATCGTGTCCGGCCCCTTAAGCTCCACATAGCCGGAATAGGTCTTGCCGTCCTGCGGGTTATAGATTTCCCCGTCGAAGATCGCCGGCTTGTTTCCCGGCCGCAGCGTCAGCATGTGCAGATTCTGCATCGGCCGGCTCCGCAGCGCCGGGTCCTCATTGCGATAATCGAAGAACTCGTCCGGCGACATGGAAGCCGCCGCCGCTGCCTCCTCGGGCGTCAGACCTTCAGAGGGCACCACGATTTTGGTCAGAAAACCGCAATAGCCCGGTTCGCAAGCCTGGATCGTCACCTCGGACAAGAGCTGCGCCCGCCAGACGCCTTCGATCGGGGAGGGCGGCTGCGTCGTCTCGCCCTGGGCCAATGCCAGACCCGTGATGCCCAACCAGCACGCCACAATCCACTGCACGGGGCGCATCGCCCTGCCACAAATCGTCATGTCCGCCTCAGTTGTCTTGAGCCGCGATTCGTTTCCGCTCGTCCCCCGGCAAACCTATCCGCGCCCCCGCACCAAGGCCAAACAAATCGCGACCAAGCCGATTTGCCCGACAATCTCTCCCCCCGCCCAAAAACCTCTTGCCATCAAAGGCCCCTCCCGCTAGACCCGACCGCGTTGGAGAGGTGGCCGAGTGGTCGAAGGCACACCCCTGCTAAGGGTGCAGGTCCGGAAGGGCCTCGAGGGTTCGAATCCCTTCCTCTCCGCCACTGCCCTCCCAAAAGACCCGAATTCCGGGAAGTTCCGCCACATCAAAGACTTGTAAACCCCGCTGGTACGGACGGGTGGTACAGACATGGTTCTTTTGATGTCGCGTCCCTCGGACGCATCCGAGCATGGCGTTTATGGCTACCGCCGGCTCGTGCCGACGATTTGCGCGCTGTGATCGGCAAGCGGGAGGAAAAGCGCAGCCTCGGTGCCAAAGATTCGAACGCTGCTGCTCCACCACCAGGATCGAGACCAAGCCTAGCCGTGAAGCGCCCCCGGACGCTCCGGTCTGCGACGTTTCCAAAAAAAGAGGCGCCCGTGGGCGCCCCGCCGTCGTCGTTGGGAAGCGTTTATTTCGTGCCGCCCCAGGCCTCCGGATAGGTCGCCATGTCTTCGCAGCCGCACATGGCGTAGTGGAGCGGTGGCATCTTTTCGTTGATGTACTGGTCGAGCACATCCTGGGTGACGGCCGGCTGCGGCAGTACCCATTCCGGACCCGGCACCTGTTCGCCCTTCAGCGTCTGGACCGCGGCGATGATCGCGGTGCGCCACTGATAGCTCGGATAGGTCGGGGCAATGCCCTTGAAGCCAAGGGCGCGCCACTTCTGCAGATAGTCCTGCTGGTCTTCGCCGGTGACGACGGGCACATCGACGCCCTGGTCTTCAAAGGCTTCTACGGCGGCGACGGCGGTGGCCCCGGCATCCATCCAGACCGCATCGATGGCGCCGCGCTGCAGATAGTCCTCGACGATGGACTTGGTCTTGGCATTGTCGCCATCGGTGAATTCTTCACCAAGGACGGTCAGCCCCGCTTCCTTGAACATGTTGCGGGCGCCCGAGGCGCGGGTTTCGAGCACGTCGACGCCGGGCAGAATGCGCAGCATCAGCACTTTGCCGCCGGCCGGCACATTGGCGATGATGTGTTCGGCCGCCTGGATGCCGAAGCCATAGCCGCCCACCGGGTGAACGAAGGTCACCGGGCAATCGGTGGTGACGCCACGGTCGAAGACGATGACCGGCAGGCCGGCCGCACAGGCCTTTTCGACAGCCGGCGTCAGCGCCGCGGTCGAGTTGGGCGAAACGATCAGCACGCTGCAATTACCGCCCGCGAGCAGGTCGTCGATATCGGCGATCTGCTTGTCGTCGGAGCCTTCGGCGTCCACATGGGTAAAGGTGCCGATTTCGGGATGGAGCTTCACTTCCTCGGTCATGTTGGTAAAGCCCACCACACGCCAGGGATTGTTCACCCCGGCATTGGAGAAGCACACTGTCCAGGGGGCGTCCGTCTTGTACTGGGCGGTACCGACCATCGCCTCGCCGGCATATTGCATATACATCTTGTCGGCCGGGCCATTGAAACTTGCCGTCAGCTGTTCCCGCTGCTTGGCAAATTCGGCCGGATCGTCAAAGTTCGGAGCCTGGGCAAATGCCGCTCCCGTCAGCATGCCAAATATGGCCGCTGCCATGATAATTTTCGTCACGTCGTCCTCCCTCGTGAGGTTTCCCACTCTTCCCTCAGGCGGCCGGACGGCCGCCTGTCCTTGCTCATCGGCCCGAGCGCTTGCGCTGGTATGTCGCCAGCGCCACCGCGCCGATGAGGATAAGTCCCTGCACCACCAGGCGGACCGGCTGGGCCAGTCCCAGGAGATTGAGCAGGGTAAAGATGGCTTCGAGCGCCAGTGCCCCGGCAATAGCCGCCGGCACCGAGCCGCGCCCGCCGAGCAATTGCGCCCCGCCGATAACCGCCGCCGTGATGGCCTGCAGCTCGAAACCGGAGCCAATATCGACCGAAACGCCGGCCCGGCCCCCGAGAATGACCCCGGCCAAAACCGCACTCAGCGCCGACACCACAAAAGCCGAAATTCTCACGCGCTCGACCGGCACCCCGGCAAGGCGCGCGGCTTGCTGATTGTCGCCCACCGCATGCAGCATGCGGCCGAAATTGGTGCGGTGCATGCCCCACCAGAGCATGGTGCCGAAGACCACGAGGCAGATCACGGCCACCGGGAGCAGCGTGATGACAGGCACATCGGTGATGTTGTAGCGGCCGAAAAAGCGGAACGTATCGGGCAGATAGCCGCGCGGCGCGCCGCCGGACCACATGAACGCGACGCCATTGAGCGTAATCATCATCCCCAGCGTCGCAATCAGCGATGGCACCTTGAGGTAGCTGACGACGAGCCCGTTGATCAGCCCCACGGCTACCCCGATTCCCAGCATCAGCGGGATGACCCAATAGGTCGAATTGGGATCGTTGCTCGCCAGCATAGACGAGCCGATCACCGTCAGCGTCATGATCGAGCCGACGCTGAGATCGAACCCGCCCGAAACGATGACATAGAGCGCGCCGCCCGAAAGAATGGCGAGGGCGGTGACGCGCTTCAGAAAGTTCATATAGCCGGTCGGCTCGCCAAAGGCCGGATTCATGATGATGATGGCAAGAATCAGCGCCGCCACCAGCACATAGACCGGATTGATCCTGGGCAGGCCGCGTTTCGTCGTTTCGGTCTGGGACAGGGATTGCGCGCTCATGCGACGGGCCTCTTCGAACGGGCGGCATAAAAGGCAACGGCGGCCACGATGATGATGCCGCGCAGCACCTGTTTGACGAAGGCATCGACCCCCGACACGTTGAAAATCGAGTCGATGAGCGAGAAGATGATGACGCCCGCCATCGTGCCCCAGATCCCGCCGCGCCCACCGGCCAGTACAGTGCCGCCGATGACGACGACGGCGATGGATTCAAGGTCATATACCCCTTCCGCCCCGATCCACGGCGCGCCCGAGCGCAGGCGCGAGGCGAGATAAATCCCGGCTATGGCGGCGCAGAGCGAACAGATGACATGCGCGCCGATGACGACGCGATCCGTCTTGATCCCGGCAAGCCGCGCCGCATCCCTGTTGCCGCCGACCGAATAGACATCCGAGCCGAAGCGGGAAAAACGCAGCACGAACCATGCACAACCCGCGAGCGCCAGCATGAAGATCAGCGAAAAGGGCACAATGCCCACCGATCCATAGGCAAAGACCTGGAACTCGACCGGCACATTGCCGGCGAAGTTGTTGTAATAATAGGACAATACGCCCTGGATGATCAGCGACATGCCCAGCGTCGCGATCAGCGGATTGACCTCGAGCTTGGTGATGACCAGCCCATTGGCAAGGCCGACGGCCGCGCCCAGCGCGAGCACGGCGAGCACCGCCGGCAGCATCATGGCGGGATCGCCGTTCATCACTACTGAGGTCACCACCGCCGAAGCCGAAATGACGCTGGCAACGCTGAGATCGATAGACGCAACCAGGATGGCAAACGTCTGGCCGATGGCGGTAATGCCCAGCGTGATCGAGCGGCCAAGAATGGCCACGAGATTGTCCAGCGTCAGAAACCGCGTCTGTCCCATGATGACGACAAGCGCGACATAGAGCGCGACCGAGGCCAGCAGCAGAATGGTCGATGCATGCCGTTCGAAGCGGAACCGGCGGGGCGCGGGGGCGGGCAGGGGAGCGTCGGTCATGCCGCCACTCCCGTTTCCCCGGTTGCCGCCAGCATCAGTTCGGCCTCGCTTGCCGAGCGGGTGAATTGCCCGGCGATCCGTCCCTCGCGCATGACCACGATGCGATCGGACGCGCCGAGAATTTCGGGCAGGTCCGACGAGACCATCATCACCGCCGTGCCCGCCCGGGCCAGATCGCGCATCAGGTGATAGATGCTGGCCTTGGCATCCACATCGATCCCGCGCGTCGGCTCGATGAAGATCAGCACCTTGGGCCGCAGCGCCAGCCAGCGTGCAACGATGGCCTTTTGCTGATTGCCGCCGGAGAGAAACCGCATCTCCTGCTCGTAAGATGGCGCCCGGACCTTCATCCGGTCGAGCAGGGCATTCATCCCGTCAAGATCGGTGAAGCGATTGGTCCTGTGGCCGCCAAGGGGATTGGCAAAGCTGCGTGCCGTCAGCATGCCATTGTCGCGCACCGACTGCATGAGAAACAGCGCCTGCGCCTTGCGGTCGCCCGGCAACATGCCGATGCCCGCGCGGATCGCATCCCGGGGCGAAGTGAGACGAATCTCCTCGCCGTCGAGCCTCATCGTGCCCGACGTAAAGGGCGCGGCGCCGAACAGCGCCATGGCGAGTGGCGTGCGGCCCGCTCCTTGCAGTCCCGCAAAGCCGACGATTTCGCCCGCACGCAGTTCGAGATCGATCTCGCGCAGCGCGGCATTGGCGCCGCCAGAGACGGACAGCACCACCGGCCCGATTTCGGCCGGCGCTGCCGGTTCGGGATAATATTCGGAAATATCCCGGCCCACCATGGCCCGGACAATGGCCTCGGGCGCCGGAACATGGTCGAAACTCGCCGTCACCTCGCCATCGCGGATGACCGTGACCCGATTGGCGAGGCGCGTAACCTCCCGCATGCGGTGGGTAATATAGACAATGGCCGTGCCCGAGGCGCGCAACTGGTCGACCAGCGAAAACAGCACTTCGCATTCCGCCTCGTTCAGCGCCGCCGTCGGCTCGTCCATGACGATCACCTTGGCATTGAGCGAAATCGCCTTGGCGATCTCGACCATCTGCTGGCTCGCCACATCGAGATCGGCCACCAGCGTGTCCGGCTCGATCCGGTGCCGCACGCCGAAGAGGCCGAGCACCCGCCGCGTCTCGGCAATCATGGCCCTGTTGTCGATCAACCCGTTCTTCATCGGCTCGCGCCCGAGAAACAGGTTCTGCGCCACCGTCCGCTCCGGAAGCAGCGAAAATTCCTGATAGATCACCGAAATACCGGCCAGCAGCGCTTCCTGCGGATGCCGAAAATGCTGCTCCTGCCCATCGATCAGCACCGCGCCGCTATCGGGCCGATAGACCCCGGACAGGATTTTGATCAGCGTCGATTTGCCCGCGCCATTCTCGCCGCAAAGCGCATGCACCTCGCCCCCGTTGCAGGTGAAAGACACCCCGCCCAGCGCCTTCACCGCCGGAAACGACTTTGAAATGCCGCGCATCTCGATGGTGGGGACGTCACTCATGCCGCGATACCCCGCCCGGCTGCGTCCCAGGTGCTGCGAATGAACGAAGCGCTCTCGGCAAACAGCGTATCGTAGTCGGGAAACAGCGGTCGCCAGACCCGCGTTGCCGCCGCAATGCCCGGCAGGCCCGCCCCAAAGGCCTCCAGCGTCACCCAGCCATCATAGCCCGAGCGCCGCACCGCCTGCAGAATAGACAGAAAATCGATATGCCCCCGCCCGGGAATGCCGCGATCATTTTCCGAGACATGCACGATCCCCACATGCGGGGCCACGGTTTCATAGGCCTCGACCTGGTTCCTGTCCTCGATATTGGCGTGAAACGTGTCGTACATGATCCGGCAGGCCGGGTGATCCACCCGGCGCGCATAGTCGCGGCACTGCGCGGTGGTGTTGAGGAAATAGGTCTCGAACCGATTGAGATGTTCCAGGCTGAGATAGATGCCATTGGCCTCGGCGCGTGCCGCCAGGGCCCGGTGCGTCTCGGCCCCATGGGAGAGTTCGCTTTCCGTTGGCCCCGACCCGGTAAAATGCCCGATGGGCGCATGGATCGGTCCGCCGACGCTCTCCGCGCCGAGCGCGATGGCGCAATCGAGCGCCCAGTCGAGATGCTTCCGGCCCCGCGCGCGATTGTCGGGATCGCTCGAAATCGGGCTGGCATCGGGGCTCGGCACTATGGAGGTCGTGCAGCGCTCGAGCCCTATGGCATCCAGTTCTTTGCCGAGCCAGGCATAATGCGAAGGCTCGCCGGAAAGCACCGGCACCTCGACGCCATCATAACCGAGCGCCTTGATCTGCCGGATCGCCGGCAGATGCGCTTCGGTCACGAAGTCGGTCAAGCACAGCAGATTGATGCCGAGCTTCATTAGCTTCCCCTCACCACCAGCCTGGGCGCGCCGCCGATCCCGCTCTGAGGCACGTACAACAATTGTTGCATCGCACCCCATCAGCGAAATTCGAACGCGGCCGAAACCGGCTCCAGTCAATATGCCTCCGTGGCCCGTCAAGTCAGTCTGGCCGTCTTTACGACTGCTCTGGTTGACTTCCGGGCATCCGACTCTCTAGCTTCAGGGCCAGGAGGCGAACGCTGCGATCATTACGCAATGCCGATGAGCGCGCGTTCGAATGAGAACACTGGTAGAATTTATACATGGGGGAGGGGACCATGAACGCAGAAGCCCGCTTGCACGCCCTGGCGCGCCCGGCCGTATTCACCGAGCCCGGCGCGCTGATGTATGCCGGCAATTGCGCCGATCTTTATGAAGCTTCGCTCGCCGGCAAGGTGACGCTCAACGCCTGGACGCGCCGCAAATATCCCGGCAAGCCGCTGGGCGAAGCCTTGCCCCAGGTCCTTTCCGTCGGTGGCTGGGACGCCGCCCGCGGGCAGGATTGGGGCCTCAAGGAGCACTGCAACGAAGGCGTCAAGATCGCCTATCTGGCGCGCGGCTCCATGGTGCTCAAGGTCGATGGGCAGCGCCACGAATTGACCGAGGGCCAGATGTTCGTTGTTCGCCCCTGGCAATTGCACCAGTTCGGTGATCCCTTCGTGTCGGCCAGCCAGATCATCTGGGTTCTTTTCGATGTCGGCGTCCGTCGCCCGCATGAAGATTGGCTCTGGCCCGATTGGATGGCCTGGCCCGAACGCGATACCGAGCGGCTGACAAAGCTGCTTTCGCGCAACGAGCAGCACGTGCTCACCGCCAGCCGCGACGTCGCCCGCAGTTTTCACGACATAGCCGACATCGTCGCCGGTCAGGACGTGGCCGGCAACGAAACCCGCCTACGCCTTATGATCTCGCTCATGCTGCTGCAATTCATGCAGCAGCTCGAAAGCCAGGCCCCGGTGCTCGACGAGGACCTCGCCAGCTCCAAGCGCACCGTGCAGATCTTCCTCAATCGCCTGCCGCATGCGCTGGACGAAAACTGGACGCTCGAAAACATGGCCGCCGAATGCAGCCTGTCACGCACCCAGTTTTCCCAGCACTGCCAGGCGCTCACCAACATGACCCCGGTGCGCTACCTGCAAATGGTACGGCTGGAAGCGGCCAAGCGCTGGCTCAGTGAAAACGCCGATGCCAGCGTAACCGAAGTCGCCCTCGAATGCGGCTTCTCATCCAGCCAATATTTCGCCACCTGCTACAAGCGCCGCTTCGGCTTCTCGCCCCAGGAAACAAGGCGTGTGCAGCGCGCGGCCTAGCGCGCAGGTCCAGCCCACCAATAGCCCTCATGGTGAGCTGCGAAGCCTCGAACCACGAGGGCGTGCCCCGATGTTTCGGCGGCACGCCCTCACCATGAGAACCGCTCAAGCGCCTAAGAGCGCTCCTCCCAGACCCGCGCCAGTTCCACGATAGTGGCCACCGCCCTGTCCATGTCCTGCCGGCTGACCCACTCCAGCGGCGAGTGGAAGGCATGCCCGCCCGCAAAGATATTAGCCGTCGGCAGGCCCATGAACGACAGCCGCGAACCATCGGTGCCGCCGCGGATCAGGCCGCGTATCGGCTCCATCCCCGCCCGGCGAATGGCCTCCACCGCGAATTCGGCGATCTCGGGGTTCTTGTCCAGCACCTCTTTCATATTGCGATACTGTTCCTTGATCGCAATGCGATAGCGCGACCCCGGATAGTCCGCGATCACCGCCTTGGCGATCCCGTCCACCATCGCCGCCTTCTCCTTGAGCCCGGCCTCGGTGAAATCGCGCACGATCATCGAAACCGTCGCCTTCTCCATCGAGCCCGTCACCCCCACCGGATGCACGAACCCCTCGCGCCCCTCGGTGCCCTCCGGCGATACGTCATGAGGCAGGCGCGCAATGATCGCGCTGGCGATTTTGATGGCATTTTCCATCCGGCCCTTGGCAAAGCCGGGATGCATGGCGACGCCGGTGATGGAAATCTCCAGCCCATCGGCGGAAAAGGTCTCGTCCTCGATGGTCCCGGCGGTTTCGCCATCCATCGTATAGGCAAAGCGCGCGCCGAGCTTTTCGAGGTCCACCTTGTCGACCCCGCGCCCGATTTCCTCGTCCGGCGTAAACAGCAGCTTGATCACGCCATGCGGAATGGATTTGTCCTTGAGCAGGATTTCCGCCGCCGTGACGATCTCGGCCACGCCCGCCTTGTCGTCCGCCCCCAAGAGCGTCGTACCATCGGAGGTGACGATGTCATTGCCGATCTGGTTGGCTAGTTCGGGATGCTCGGAAACCCTGATGACCCGGCTCGTATCGCCCACCAGCACGATGTCGCCGCCCGCATAGTTGCGAACGATCTGCGGCTTCACGCCCGTGCCGCTGAAATCGGGCGCCGTGTCCACATGCGAACAGAAGCAGATGACCGGCACATCCTTGTCGGTATTGGCCGGCACCGTCGCATAGACATAACCATTGCTGTCCATATGCGCGTCGGCCAGCCCGATCGCCAGCAGTTCGCTCACCAAGAGGCGGCTCAGATCCTTTTGCTTTTCCGTCGAAGGCTGGCTCGGCGAAGCGCCGTCCGATTGGGTGTCGATCTGCACATAACGCAGGAAACGGTCGAGAACGGTATCGGTCATGGAAATGCTCGTCTTGAAACTGTCGGTGATCAATTGGCGCTCGGACCCATGCGCGCCGGATCGAGCCGCGTCGGCCGGTCAGGCAAGGCCAGCGCCGTTTGCCGCGGCGCCGTCCGCGCGA
>DATMSG010000305.1:0-11523 GCA_035565515.1 Devosia sp. | reverse complement strand
TGACGGCTTCGCCAAGAGGAGGAAAGAGATGGCCGATATCGTCCTTCGGGATGTCAGCAAGTCCTATGGCGCCGTGCAGGTGCTCGATAGCGTCAATATGCATATCCGCTCGGGCGAGTTCATCGTTTTCCTCGGGCCTTCGGGCTGCGGAAAATCGACGCTATTGCGGATGATTGCCGGGCTCGAGGCGGTCAATGCGGGGGAAATTCATATCGGCGAACGCCGGGTGGACCAGCTGCCGCCCAATCAGCGCGGCGTCGCCATGGTGTTCCAGAATTATGCGCTCTATCCGCATATGACGGTGCGCCAGAACATGAGCTTTGGGCTCGAAAATGTCGGCACCGACAAGGGCGAGATTGCGCGGCGCGTGGATGAGGCGGCGCGGATGCTGGAAATCGGGCAATTGCTCGATCGGCGGCCGGCGCAGCTTTCGGGCGGGCAGCGGCAGCGGGTCGCCATCGGAAGGGCGATCGTGCGCGAGCCCGATGCCTTTTTGCTCGATGAGCCGCTGTCCAATCTCGATGCCGGGCTGCGGGTGCGCACGAGGGTGGAGCTGGCGCAGCTGCATCAGCGCATCGGCACGACGATGATTTTTGTGACGCATGACCAGACGGAAGCCATGACGCTGGCGAGCCGGATCGTCGTCATGAACAATCGCAGGATCGAGCAGATCGGCACGCCGATGGAGGTCTATTCGCGGCCGGCGAGCCGGTTCGTGGCGGCCTTTGTCGGTTCGCCTTCGATGAATTTTTTGGCCGTGACGGCGCTGGGCGATCAGGGCGGGCGGGTCGTGGTGACGGCGGGCGGCTCGGCTATTCCCACGACAATGGCGACCTCGGCAGCACCGGTTCTGGGGCCGGGGCTGACCTTGGGGGTGCGGCCGGAGGCGTTGCGCGTGGCGCCGGACGGGGAGATTTCCGGGGTCATTGCGCTGGTTGAGCGGCTGGGGGATCGGACGCTGGTTCATACCCGGCTCGAAGACGGCAGCGTCATCGTCGGGGACGATATCGGCAAATCGACCCTCGAAGCGGGGGCGCCGGTGCGGCTCAAGGTGGACGGGTCGGCGGTGCATCTCTTCGATGCGGAGGGCCGGGCCTTTCACGCCGAATAGGAGAATTTCTGCCGGGCGGAAGATCAAGAAAAGCGCCGCCCCGGCCGGATGAACGCATGCATTGGGCATGTTTTGGGAGGAAGATGTTATGGGACTGTCTTTGAAGCGATTGGCTCTGGTATCGACGGCGCTGATGGCGCTGACGAGTGCCGCTGCGGCGCAGCAGACCGTGGTCTGGTGGGATTTTCTGGCTGGCGGCGACGGCGTGCGCATGAAGGCGCTGATCGAAGAATTCAACAAGGAGCATCAAGGCGAGATCGCCATCGAGAACACGACGCTCGAATGGGGGACGCCTTTCTATACCAAGCTGCAGACTTCGGCGGCGATCGGGGAGGGGCCCGATATTGCCACCTATCACCTGAGCCGCATTCCGCTGGCGGTCGATAGCGGTACGCTTTCGGAAATCACCGATGAGGATATGGCGGGGGCGGGGATTTCCGATGCGGATTTCACCACGGCCGCCTCGGATGCCGGCAAGGTGGACGGGACGCGCTATGCCGTGCCGTTCGACCAGCATGGGCTCATTCTCTACTATAACAAGGATATGCTCGCCGAAGCCGGCATGATCGGGGAGGATGGGTTGCCGACCGGGCTCGATGGGCTCGAGAATTTCGATGCGGTGCTGGCCAAGTTTACCGGTGACGGCAAATACGGGATTTCGACGCCGACGGGCGACCGGTATCGCACGATCTACAGCCTTTTCGGCCAGCAGGGCGGCACGATGTTCGATGCCGAGGCCGGCGGTTTCTTCCCCACCGATGAGGATGTGGCCAAGCTGACCAATGCCATCGAGGTGGTGAAGGGCTGGGTGGACAAGGGCTATACGCCGGTGCAGGTGGAAAGCCCGGCCGCGCTCGCGCTCTTCACCTCGGGCCAGTCGCCCTTCTTCATCATGGGCAATTGGGAAATCCCCACCATGGTGGACCTCCATGCCAAGGGGGAACTGTTCGAATGGGGCGCGGTGGAATTGCCGACGCTGTTCGAGAACAAGGCGGCCTGGTCCGACTCGCATGCCTTCGTCATTCCGGCCAATGCCGGCAAGGAAGTGGATGCCGACAAGCGCGCCGCGGTGATGAAGGTCATCGCCTGGATGGACCAGCATTCGCTCGACTGGGCCGGCGCGGGCCATATCCCGGCCTTCAACGCCGTGCGTGAAAGCGCCGAATTCCAGGCACTGAAGCCGCAATCCGACTATGCCGGCTTTGCCGATACGGCCGTGTTCGATCCGCGCACGATCCTGGCAGGGCCCGCCGCGCCGCTCGGCGATGCATGGAGCAACTTCATCAATCCCGCGACGACCGGTGAGATCGAGCCGGCCGATGCCGCCGCGCAGATGCGGGACGATCTCAACGGGCAGCTCTGATTGAGCTTGGGGGTGGCTTCGGTCACCCCCTCCCAACCTTCCCGTCAAGGGGAAGGTGCCGGTCTGGTGATTGTGGTTGGATGGGAGGCCCAAAATGCTCAGGGACAAACGGCAAGAATATTTGGTGGCGCTGCTCTTGGTGGGCCCGTTCGTGCTCATTTATGGCGCGCTTTTTGTCTGGCCGACGATCCAGATGGCCATGCTCAGTTTCACCAAGGCGCCGCTGATCGGGACGGGCGATTGGGTCGGCTGGGACAATTATGCGAAAATCCTGAGCCACAAGCTGTTCCATCAGGCCTTCTGGAATACGGCTTATTTCGTATTGCTGACGGTCATTCCCAATACGCTGATTTCGCTGGTCATTGCCCTGGCGGTGAACCGGCTGAAGGGGCCGGTGCAGGGCTTTGTGCTCGCCTGCTTCTTCCTGCCCTATATCCTGCCGGTCTCGGTGGTGTTCCTTACCTGGAACTGGATCATCGACGTACAATATGGGCTGGTGCAGGGGGTGGTGGCGCTGTTCAATGGCGGCAAGCCGATTTCGCTGACCCGCACCATTCCACTCTTCATGCCCACGGTCGCCTTCGTCACCATCTGGTGGACCATGGGTTTCAATATTTTGCTGTTCATTGCAGGGCTGCGGAATATCTCGCCCGAAATATATGAGGCGGCGTCGCTCGATAGCGCGGGGCGCTGGCGGCAGTTCCAAAAGATTACCTGGCCGCTGATCTGGCCGGTGACGGCGCTGGTTCTGACCATCCAGCTCATCGCGCAATTGAAAATCTTCGACCAGGTTTATCTGTTCTCGATCGGCGGGCGGCAGGATGCGACGATCACGCTGGTGCAATATGTCTACAAATTGGCCTTCCAGCAGAACAAGGGCGGGGAGGCCGCGACGGCCGCCATGCTGCTCTTTGGGATGATCATCATCCTCTCGGTGCTGCAATATCAGCTGCTGCGCGCACGAGGTGAGAAATGAGCGCCGAAGCCCTTCCCAACCGCGAAGCCGTGGCCACCGCGCGCAGCCGGGGCGATGGCCCCATCGACATGATCGGGCTTACGCTCACCGTCATCACAATCCTGGTGGCGCTCGGCTCGTTCTTTCCGATCTACTGGGCGATCATCACCTCGATCAAGCCGGATGGCGAGGTGATTTCGGGCAGCAATTCGCTCTGGCCCAATCGCATGGTGTTCGACAGCTATATCCATATCTGGAAGAATACCAATATCGGCATCTGGTACATCAATTCCATGGTGACCTCGCTGATCATTACCGCGCTGGTGATCACCTCTTCGGCCGGCTGCGCCTATGCGTTGAGCCAGCTCGATTTCCCCGGGCGACGGCTGATCTATGTTCTTATTCTCGCCTGCTTCATGGTGCCGATGCAGGCGCTGATCGTGAACCATTTCGTGCTCATGGCGCAGTTCAAGCTCTTGAACACCTGGGCCGGCATCATCCTGCCGCAGCTGATCGTTCCGGTGGTGATCATCGTCTACAAGCAGTTTTTCGACTCGGTGCCCAAGGAGTTCCGCGAGGCGGCGCAGATGGATTCTGCGGGGCATTTGAAGATCCTGTTTCGCATCTATCTGCCGATGAACTGGGGCGTGACGGCTTCGCTGGCGATCATCACCTTTATCGGGGCGTGGAATTCCTTCCTCTGGCCCTTCCTTGCGGCGACCGGCGAGGCGACGATGACCGTGCCGGTGGGCATTACCCAGGTGAAGGACGCCTATGGCATCGTCTATGGCAAACTCATGGCCTCGGCCGTGGTGGCGGGTCTGCCGGTGGCCGTGGTCTATCTGATCTTCCAGCGCCGGGTGACGCAGGCGATCATGCTGTCGGCGGGGGTGAAGGGGTAGGGGGCACCTGCCTGAGCGGAAACGGGAGAAGGGCAGCAGGCGGCTGAGGGGTGACGTGTTCGCGGGGAGGTATCGGGGCACGCCCTCGTGGTTCGAGGCTTTGCTTTGCAAAGCACCTCACCATGAGGGCTACTCGGATGGGCTACTGGTAGGAGGGGGCTACTGGGAAAGAGGGCTGCTGCGGAGGGTCCGTGTTAGAATTTGACGTTCAGTCCCAGGGTTCCCGAGACATGGTAGCTGTTGCCGAAATTGGCGAGGCTGGTGTCGAGGATGGTTTCGCCGTGCAGGGCGTATTTGTCGTTGTTCCAGCTATAGGTGCTGCCGAGGCCGAGGCCGCCCCAGAGGGTTTCGCGCTGACTGGAGAGGCGGGTGCCGGAGAGGTCGGTCGCGGTTTCGGGCAGGATGCCGTAATAGAGATTGGCGATGCCATAGGCGTGGAGACGGCTGGTCTGGCCGGCCTGGTCGGTCCAGACGGTCTGGTAGTCGGCTGAAAGGCCGAGGCGGGCGGTGAGATCGGACCCGTCTGCCAGGGCGACGGCAGCCCCGAACGTATCGGTGAAAGCGTCGTAATCGAGGGCCGAATAGATCAGTTGCGCCTGTGGGGTCACCGACCAGTTGGGGCCGAGCGTGATCTGCTGGCCCAGTTCGAGCCCCAGCGCATAGCCCAGGCCATTATTGCCCGAGACGAGGTTTCTGCCGGCAATGGCGGAGGACAGGCTGCTGTCATACCAGGTGAGATTGGCCTGGGCGTCGAGATAGAAGCCGGATTGACCATACCAGGTCAGCGAGCCGCCAAGGCCATAGCCGGTGCTGCCGATCTTGCCCCCGCCGAAGACCGAGGAAATATCGGCCGAAACGGTGCCGTAGCGCAGGGACAGGCCGCCGATCAGCCGGCCGTTCTCGTCGGCATGCAATTGGCCATCGGCGCCGGCCTGCAATTGCCAGATATTGCTGTCATAGCTGGTGCCGGTGGTGCTGGATTTGGGGTTTTCCCGGTTGTGGCCGGCAAGGACCCGGCCCCAGATGCCGCTATTGGCCTGGGCCGCTTCGGGCAAGGCGCCGATCTCCACCACGCCCGCGCTCCAATGCCGGTTGCCGACGCGCTGCTGCAGGGTTTCGAGCGTGTTGAAGCTCTGCAAGACGGCCGCATAGGCCTCGTAGACCGGGGCGCCCGCCTGATAGAGCGGGGTGCCGGGATCGATCAGGGAGGAGCGCAGGTACCAGTCGCCGTCCGCGGGGGTGGTCACGCCGCCCCGGTAGAGGCGATAGGCATAGGCGCCGGCGACGACGGCCGGATCGCCCTCGAATGTGTAACTGCCGAGCAGCCTGAAATCGCCGGCCGACACGCCGCCGATCTCGACGATCTTGATGCCTTCGACCGTCTGCGCGCCGGCGCCGCCGAGATTGATGACCTGCACATCGGTGCTGCCGGACGTGCTGCCCGTTATTGCGAGGAGGTCGGTGGGAGAGGCGTCGTCGCCGAGAATGGCTTCGATTTCCAACAGGCCCCCATTGCCCACATAATTGCCGGCAATGGTGAGGGTGCCGATGGAATTGCCCGGCGCGATGGTGCCGCCGGCATGATTGGTGGTGCCGCCGACCTGGCCCAGGCCTTGCAGCCGGCCGCCAAAGACATCCATCGTGCCGCCCAGAACGTTATTGACCGACAGGATGCCGTTGCGCACGTTCGACGCGCCCGAGAGGCCGGCGTTATTGGCGGTCAGCGTGGTCATGCCGGTGCCGACCTGGCTGACGCCGCCGGTTCCGGTAACGGTGCCGGCAAATGTCACCGCGTCGGCGCGGTTGAAGGCGAGGAGGCCGTCATTGCTCACATTGCCCAGAATGCGTCCCGTGGTGCCGCCATTGCCGAGCTGCAAAGTGCCGGCCGTGATCGTGGTGCCGCCGAGATAGGTGTTCTGGCCGGTCAGGGTCATGGTGCCGGCGCCGGTCTTGGTCAGGCTGCCCGGCCCGGCCAGGACGGGAGAGACGGAAATATTATAGCCGGCGGTATCGAAGGTGCCGCCGGCGGCACCCAGCACGACCTGCTGTGCGCCGAAATTGTTGAAGAAGGCGGTATTGTTTCTCAGGGCGCGCACCAGGCCGCCGTCGATCGTGACATCGGCCGTTCCCGAGCCGCGCGTAATGCCGGTGGCTTCCAGAATGCCGGTCCTGCCCGGCGTGCCACTGACGAGCAATGTCCCTCTGGCATTGACGTCCGACATGCCGAGTTGGACGGCGCCCTTGGCGGAAACCCGCGCCCCGTCTTCTATGGTCAGTGAACCCAGGCCGTAATTGCCCAGGGTGAGAGCGAAATTGGTAACCTGCCAGCTCGAATCGAGGCCCGTTACGGTGACGGTGCCGCTGACGCCGTTGGCGGCGCCGACATAACCCTGAGTGCTCAGAACGGTGGCGCCGTTTTCGACGCGCATTGTGCCGGTGGCGTAATTGCCGACGGTTAATTGATCGGAATTGGTCCATAGCGAGCCCCGCCCGGATACGATCGCTTCGCCGATGTCGGATTCGCCGACGATGCCCAGGGTGTTCGAAACGCTGCCGGCGTTTTCGATACGCAGGCGGCCATCGCTTATCGTCAGCCGGCCGGTGTTTTCCCAGGAGGAGCCGCTGCCCGAGACCAGGGCTTCGCCATGAAAGGGCCGGCCGAGATAGGCAGCGCCATTGACCCTGACCTTGCCGCCGTCGAGCACGTTCAGCGTGCCGGCCTGCTGGTCGCCAATGGTGAAATAGTCGTTGGTGATCCAGGTTGACGCATTGCCGCCGGCATCGGTGCCGGTAACGGTCACGAGGCCATCGACAATGCCCCAGCTATTGGTGACGAGGGCGCCATCCTCGATGTTGAAACCTGCCCCGGTGACGCGCGTTTCCATGGTCGACAGGGAGGTACCGGTTCCGGTCACCGTGGCGGTGGCGCCCGGCTGGAGGTCGAGCGAACCGCTCTCGGCATTGCCCCCGGAAATGACCACGACGTTGCCGGGGCCCAGTATGGCCGCGGTGGCGGCGTCCGGCACCAGGCCCGAATCCCAGTTGGCGGGGTCGAACCAGTCATCCGTCACCCCGCCGCCGGTCCAGGCATAGGTCTGGGCCAGAGCCGGGGCCGCGGTGCTGCAAACCACGCAACCGAGCAATGCCGCGCGCATGGCCGGCAGAATGGAAGTCGGCGCGGCCTGCAAGATACGATGACGGTTGGGTGAATTGGCCATTTCGCACTTTTTCATCTTTGGCCGCACTCTACATCATCGAGTATCAGGGCAAATGTCTTTACGCCGCCCGGTATTGCCGATCAGCCAGTTTGGCGAGGTGTCGGTTTGCCCGGGTGAGGACTTGATAGAAAGAGCGCAACCCTAAGAAAAAGCAACTATCTCACCTAGTTGAGCGTGCGTTTTCTTGGTTAATATTTATTTAAGACTGATTTTGACTGCTTTGAAGCAATGGGAAATTCCGGATTGCGGCGGAGGGTCATCGGCGCGGGAGACCGTCTCGTGGTTTGGTGTCGAAACCTGCTATGAGTTGGTGCATGCCAGACACTGCGAGTGCCGATCGGACGCTAGGCGCACCTCAGGAAATTTGCTACTCGCGCCTTTATCAAAGCGCTGCGACGCCACTTAGATCCCACCGGAGAAGATATATGAGCACAATTCTGAAGAGCCTGCCCAAGGGCGACAAGGTCGGCATCGCCTTCTCGGGCGGCCTCGACACGAGTGCAGCTCTGCTCTGGATGAAGCTCAAGGGCGCGAAGGTTTATGCCTATACGGCCAATCTCGGCCAGCCCGACGAGGCGGATTATGACGAGATCCCGCGCAAGGCCATGGATTTCGGTGCCGAAAACGCGCGCCTCGTCGATTGCCGCACCCAGCTGGTGCATGAGGGCATCGCAGCCATCCAGTCGGGCGCCTTCCATGTCTCGACCGGTGGCCTGACCTATTTCAATACGACGCCGCTCGGTCGCGCTGTCACCGGCACGATGCTCGTCTCGGCGATGAAGGAAGATGGGGTCAATGTCTGGGGTGACGGTTCGACCTTCAAGGGCAACGATATCGAGCGCTTCTACCGCTATGGCCTTCTGACCAATCCCAACCTGCGCATCTACAAGCCCTGGCTCGATCAGGAGTTTATCGACGAGCTGGGCGGCCGCTCGGAAATGTCGGCCTTCCTGACGGCGAACGGCTTCGCCTACAAGATGAGCGCTGAAAAGGCCTATTCGACCGACAGCAACATCCTGGGGGCGACGCACGAAGCGAAGGACCTCGAGAGCCTCGACAGCGGTATCAAGATCGTCAGCCCGATCATGGGCGTGCCGTTCTGGCGCGACGATTGCGAGGTGAGGGCCGAGAAGGTCGTGATCCGCTTTGTCGAGGGCCAGCCGGTGGCGCTCAATGGCCAGACATTTGCCGACCCCGTGGCATTGCTGCTCGAAGCCAACGCCATTGGCGGCCGCCATGGCCTTGGGATGAGCGACCAGATCGAGAACCGCATCATCGAGGCCAAGAGCCGCGGCATCTACGAGGCGCCGGGCATGGCCCTGCTGCATATCGCCTATGAGCGGCTCGTGACCGGCATCCATAACGAAGACACTATCGAGCAGTACCGTATCAACGGCCTGCGCCTCGGGCGCCTGCTCTACCAGGGCCGGTGGTTCGACTCCCAGGCCCTGATGCTGCGCGAGACGGCCCAGCGCTGGGTGGCGAATGCCATCACCGGGGAAGTGACTCTCGAGCTGCGTCGCGGCAACGACTACTCGATCCTCAATACCGAAAGTCCGAACCTGACTTATGCCCCCGAACGGCTGAGTATGGAAAAGGTCGAGGACGCCCCGTTCTCTCCTGCCGATCGCATTGGCCAGCTGACCATGCGCAATCTCGACATTGCGGATACGCGGGCAAAGCTGGACCTCTATTCCAAAACCGGCCTGATCTCGATTGGCGAAGGCGGCGATATGTTCCGGCTGGAGAGCAGCAAGGACTAAAGAAGCGGGAGGCCATTCCCGTTTCTTGAATAGCTCGTGCCTCTGGCGCGGACGCCGCAGTCTGCGCCAGGGGGAATGCGCATGGTGCCGATGGTATCGGTCTCGAAGATCGACTGGGCAATGTCGATCGGGGTTCCCTCGGACGAGGTCAGGAACAGATTTCGAAAAGCGCTTTGCCAGCGGGAGTGTTGGGCGCTCCGAGATCGAGGACGACGCTCATGTGATTGCCTGGGATGATCTCGAGGGATGTCTTGAGCTTTTCCGCGAGGGTCTGGGCTTGGGTGTGAAAAGGCTCGGTTTCCTTGTCACCCACGAGGATACGAGTGTTCTCGGCCGGCGCTATAGGCAGCCGCAGGGGTGAGAAGCGCTCGGCTTCGTCTTCGGTGATGCCGATCTGTGGCTGTAGAAAGGACGAGCGTAGCGGGGCGATTTCATAAATGCCGCTGAGGAGCAGTGCGCGGGGCGAGGGCCCAAGATTGCCCTGGCCGAGCAGCATGGCGCAGAGGTGAGCACCGGCCGAATGGCCGGAGACCGAGAAGCGATCGGCGTCGCCACCAAGGGTTTCGGCATTTGCCTTGAGCCAATCCACCGCACGCGCAACCTGCTGGACGATGGTTTCCATCCGCACCGCGGGCATCAGGGAATAGTCCATGATGGCGGCGATGGCGCCGGCCTGGGTGATCGTGTCGGCCAGATAGGAATAATCGCTTTTGCTGAACATGCGCCAATAGCCGCCATGCACGAAAAGGTGCACGGCGGCCGGCGTTTTCATCGCGTCTGGAAAGAAAAGATCCAGGCGCTCGTCGGGACCTTCGCCATAGGCGACATCGAGTTCGTTCCGCAGCGATTTGCGGGTTTGTGCGCTGCGCTCGATAAAGCGCGTGAGATAGTCGTCGAAATCGGCGACATGGTCACGCGTGCGGAAAAGATCCGTCATCAGAATGATACCGCGACATATTTGGGCTCCATGAACTCAGCGATACCATGGATGCCGCCTTCGCGACCAAGCCCACTCTGCTTGACGCCGCCGAAGGGGGCCGCGGGATCGGAAACGAGGCCGCGGTTGAGCGCGATCATGCCCGCTTCGATGCGGCCCGAGACGGCGAGGCCGCGCTTGAGGTTGCCGGTGAAGATATAGGCCGCGAGGCCATATTCGGTGTCATTGGCCATCGCCACGGCCTCGTCTTCAGTCTCGAAACGATAGAGCGGGGCGACGGGGCCAAAAATCTCTTCCCTGGCCATGGCCGCATCGGCAGGCACATCGACGAGCACGGTGGGCGGATAGAAGAAGCCATTGCCATCCGGGCGCTGGCCGCCTGTCGTGACGCGAGCCCCCTTGGCCAGGGCATCGGCAACCAGGGTCTCGATCTTGTCGACGGCTTTCCTCGTGATCATCGGGCCGCAGGCAGTTGCGGGATCCGTGCCGGCGCCGACCCGAAGGGCGGTCATACGCTTGTTGAGGCCCTCGGCGAAGCGATCGTAGATGCCGGTCTGGACGATGAAGCGATTGGCGGCAGTGCAGGCCTCGCCGGCATTGCGCATCTTGGCGACCATGGCGCCATCGAGAGCCGCTTCGAGATCGGCGTCATCGAAGACGATGAAGGGCGCATTGCCGCCCAGTTCCATCGAGCAACTGAGCACAGTCTTTGCCGCCTCGGCGAGGAGCGTGCGGCCGACGCCGGTCGAGCCGGTGAAGGAAAGCTTTCGCACGCGCGCGTCGTTGAGCATGGTTGCTGTCACCGGGCCGGGGCGGCTGGTGGTGATCACATTGACGACGCCGGCAGGCACGCCGGCTTCGGCGTAGAGTTCGGCCAATGCATAGGCCGTCAGCGGGGTTTCGCTTGCAGGTTTCAAGACCACCGTGCAGCCCGCCGCCAGCGCCGGGGCGATCTTGCGCGTGGCCATGGCGGCGGGGAAGTTCCACGGCGTGATCAGCACCGCGATGCCGATCGGCTCCATATCGACGAGGATGCGATTGCTGCCCGAGGGGGCAAGGCGATATTCGCCGGCGATGCGCACGGCCTCTTCGGCGTACCAGCGGAAGAATTCGGCGGCATAGGTGACCTCGCCGCGCGCGTCGCCAAGGGCCTTGCCGTTTTCGAGCGAGATGAGAGTTGCCAGTTCTTCCGCCCGCTCGAGCATGAGCTTGTGGCAGCGGAGCAGGATTTCGGCGCGCTGGCGCGGCGGGGTTGCGCGCCAGCCGGGCGCCGC
>DATMSG010000304.1:0-18952 GCA_035565515.1 Devosia sp. | reverse complement strand
CCGGTTTCACAACCGGGGCTTTTTCATATGCGTTTCCGGCCGGCAAAGCGCTTGCGCGGGCCCACTTCAATCCCCATCTCAGCCAGAACCAGAAAGGGAGCGCTCATGTTCAATATCGACCAGATCATCAAGGCCATTCAGACCGATCCGAATACCCAGCGGACGGCAATGACCGGTGCCGCTGGCCTCGCCGCCGGTCTGCTGCTTTCGGGCGGCAAGCCGACCAAACTATTGGGCAATGCCGCCAAGCTCGGCGCCGTCGCCGCCGTCGGCGGCCTCGCCTACAAGGCCTGGCAATCCTATCAGGAAAAACAGGCCAATACGGCACACTCCCCCGTCCCGCGCGAAGACGCTTTTATTCCCGCTCCCGGCAATGACGCCGCGCACGAAGACCTCGGAAAGTCCCTTGTGCGCGCCATGATCACCGCCGCCAAGGCCGACGGCCGCATCGACGCCGAAGAAAAGGACGCCATTTTCGAGCGCCTGAAAACCATGCCGCTTTCCGCCGAGGAAAAGGCCTGGGTGTTTGACGAACTATCCACCCCGCTCGACATCAACGCCGTCGTCTCCCGCGCCGATACGCCCGAGCACGCCGCCGAAATCTACGCGGCCTCGCTGGTCGCCATCACCGCCGATACCCCGGCCGAGCAGGCCTATCTCGAAGCGCTGGCCGCCAAGCTGCGCCTCGATCCGGCCCTCGTCGCCGAAATCCACAAGGCCGCCGGCGAAAAGGCCCCCGCGCCCGCGCCAACGCCGCCTCAGCCCTGGGCCTACACACCCTCCGGCAGCAATGTCTGATTGGTGATATGTTGCCGCGCGCCAGGCGCGCGGTAACACCCATGTGCGTTCTTGCGATCGCAGGCTTCGGCCGCCATGTCTTCGCCAAGGAGAACGCCATGGAACTCGGACTATATTCCTTCGCTGAAAACACCCCCGACCCGCTCAACGGCGGTCATCTGCAATCGCCGGCCGAGCGTCTGCGCGACCTGATCGAAGAAATCGAGCTGGCCGATCAGCTCGGCCTCGCCTTTTACGGGCTCGGAGAGCATCACCGCCCCGATTATGTCGCTTCGTCCCCGGTGACCATCCTCGCCGCGGCCGCCGCCCGCACCAAGTCGATCCGCCTCTCGACCGCCGTAACGGTTCTCTCCTCCGAGGATCCCGTTCGCGTCTATCAGCAGTTTTCGACCCTCGACCTCATCAGCAATGGCCGCGCCGAGATCATGGCCGGCCGCGGCTCCTTCATCGAGAGCTTCCCGCTCTTCGGGCTCGACCTCAACGATTACGACGATCTCTTCGAGGAAAAACTCGAAATGCTGCTCGAGCTGCGCAAGGGCGGCAAGGTCAACTGGGCCGGCAGCAAGCACACCAATCCCATTCCCGGCATCGCGGTCTATCCCGAACCGCTCCAAAAGCCGCTGCCGCTCTGGATCGCCGTCGGCGGTACGCCCAATTCCGTCGCCCGCGCCGCCTATTATGGCCTGCCCCTGATGATCGCCATCATCGGCGGCCGTCCCCGGCAATTCGTGCAATTGGTCGATCTCTACCGCCAGACCGGCGCCAAGGTCGGTCACGACGCCGGCCTGCTCAAGGTTGGCATCTCCGGCCACGGCTTCATCGCCGAAGACAGCCAGGACGCCCGTGATGTCGCATTCCCGGCCCACAATGCCACCATGAGCCGCATCGGCGCCGAGCGCGGCTGGCCACCAGGTACCCGCGCCCAATTCGACGCCAGCACCACGTCGGAAGGCGCCTATTACATCGGCTCGCCGCAAGAGGTGATCGACAAGATCCTGCTGCAACACGAATGGTTCAAGCACGACCGCTTCGGCCTGCAACTCAGCGTCGGCACCCTGCCCCATGACAAGGTGATGAAAGCCATCGAGCTCTACGGCACGGTAGTGAAACCGGCCGTGGAGAAGGCCCTCGGCAAATAGCCAGACAAAAGGCCCATCCTGGGATGGGCCTTTTCCTGTTCAACCGCGACCGCGATAGGGCGGCACGCCCTGGTCCGGCACCCATGTGCCTTCAGGCAACGCGCCCGTTTGCCAGAATACGTCGATCGGAATACCGCCGCGCGGATACCAATAGCCGCCGATCCGCAGCCAGCGCGGCCTGATCGTCTCGACAATGCGCTTGGCAATATCGATGGTGCAGCCTTCGTGGAACGCTCCGTGGTTGCGGAACGAGGTAAGATAGAGCTTCAGCGACTTGGACTCGACCAGAAACTGGTCCGGTACATAGTCGATCACGAGATGGGCGAAATCCGGCTGACCTGTGACCGGGCAAAGCGAGGTGAATTCGGGCGCAACGTAGCGCGCCACATAGTTCACGTCCGGATGCGGATTCGGCACCGGATCGAGCACGGCATCCTCGGGACGCTGCGGCACGCCGACATCCTTGCCCAGTTGCAGGGTTTCCGAGTTCATTCCTACTTACCCGAGCGCTTGATCGACTTGATTGCCAGCGGCGGCTGGCCGGACTTTTCGGAAATGGCGCGATCCTGCTCTTCGATGGCTGCACGCGCCGGCTCGTCGCCGTCGAGACCGCCGAGAAGGCTGGCATCCACCTTGCGGTTGGAGCGCTGCGAGCCATCTTCGTAGACGACGTCGAACATCACGAATTCACTGCGGGCGGTTGGCTTTCTGGCCATGACGGCAATCCTTCAAAAACACGACCGCGAGCCCTCAGGCCCGCGGTCTGACAAAAATTCGAACCTGACTTAGCGATAGATGCCTTCGCCCTGTTCATCGATAATCTGGCGGCCCTTGCTCAGGGCCAGCGCAATAAGGTCGTCCTTCGAGCCCATGCGGTCGGCGCGGATGAATTTATAGGTCTTGAGTTCGCCGCCCACATCCTTCTCGATGGTGCCAGCCAGCTGGTATTCGCTGCCGGCGCGCATCTCGATGGCCTTGATCAGAAAACCCTTGTAGCTCTCTTCACCCAGCGCCTTGTCGCCGGCCGGTGCGCTATCCGCAGCGCTGCCACCACCAAAGAGATTTTTCCAGAACGACATAGGCAACTCCCTCAGATACGTCGGAGCGGCCTGGGGCGTATCAATTCGCCCCGCCGCTCCATCTCCTCCTGCAGCCATTGCGGAGAGATGTCAAAATGGTTCGGCCAGGTCGGCGTGCCGTTGGCCAGACCGACCTTGGCGAAAAAGGCCCGGTCCCGAAGGGGCTCGGTCCCCTCCCCGCGCTCGGCCAGCATGGGCGCCGCATTGAACGCCCCATGCGTGCCGTCGGAAAATGTCACCGCCAGCTTGAACGGAACGCTGGCGCGGATGGCGGTGACCTTGAGGCGAAGAGCAGCCATGGGGCCGCTCCTAGTTATCGAGGAAGCTCCGAAGCTTCCGGCTGCGGCTCGGATGCTTGAGCTTGCGCAGTGCCTTCGCCTCGATCTGGCGAATACGTTCGCGCGTCACCGAGAACTGCTGGCCGACCTCTTCGAGCGTATGGTCGGTGTTCATGCCGATACCGAAACGCATGCGCAGCACACGCTCTTCGCGCGGCGTCAGCGAGGCCAGGACACGGGTCGTCGTTTCACGCAGGTTCGACTGGATCGCCGCATCGATCGGCTGGATCGCGTTCACGTCCTGGATGAAATCGCCGAGGTTGCTGTCCTCTTCATCGCCAATCGGCGTTTCGAGCGAAATCGGCTCCTTGGCGATCTTGAGAACTTTTCGCACCTTGTCGAGCGGCATCTGGAGCTTTTCAGACAGCTCTTCCGGCGTCGGCTCGCGGCCGATCTCGTGCAGCATCTGGCGTGAGGTACGCACGATCTTGTTGATCGTCTCGATCATATGCACCGGAATACGGATGGTACGCGCCTGATCGGCGATCGAGCGGGTGATCGCCTGACGGATCCACCAAGTCGCATAGGTCGAGAACTTGTAGCCGCGACGATACTCGAACTTGTCGACCGCTTTCATCAGTCCGATATTGCCTTCCTGAATGAGATCGAGGAATTGCAGGCCGCGGTTCGTATACTTCTTGGCAATCGAGATCACGAGGCGAAGGTTGGCTTCCACCATTTCCTTCTTGGCGATTGCCGCTTCGCGCTCGCCCTTCTGCACCTTGTGCACGATACGGCGATATTCGGCGATATCGAGGCCGGTTTCGGTGGCAAGCGTCGCGATCTCGTGACGGATATCGTGCACGGTATCGGCTTCGCGGCGGGCAAATTCGGCCCAACCCTTGCCGTCAAAACCTTCGAGCCCGGTTTCCCAGGTCGGGTCCAGCTCGCGGCCATAATAGTTCTGCAGGAAGACTTCGCGCTTGACGCCATAGCTTTCGGCCAGGCGCAGCAGGCGACCTTCAAGACGCACGAGGCGCTTGTTGATGTCATAAAGCTGTTCGACCAGGCTTTCGATACGGCTGGTGTTCAACGACAGCGACTTCACATCGGCGATCACGTCGGCGCGCAGCGAGCCGAGCTTCTGTGATTCGGCGTCCGAAACCGTCGCCGTGCGATCCACTGCATGGCGATCCTGCATGGTCCGCATCTGCCCATAGGCTTCCGCGATGCGATCGAAGGTCTCGACGACCTGCGGTTTGAGTTCGGCTTCCATGGCCGAAAGCGACAGGGCGTTGTCGAATTCGTCGTCGTCGTCCTCGACCGGATCCTGCGGGGCCTGCGGCTCCTCGGGCACATAGTCGTCGTCGCTGTCCGAAGACACGGCGCGGCGCGGCGCTGGCTTTGCAGCCGCCTTCACCACTTCGGGCTCATGACGCGCGGGCGCCACCGGAATTTCCGGCGCTGCCTGCTTGGCATCGGGGCCGGCATAGGTCGCTTCGAGATCAATGATGTCGCGCAGCAGAATTTCGCCTTCGGCGAGCTGGTCGCGCCAGATGATGATAGCCTGGAAGGTCAGCGGCGATTCGCACAGGCCTTCGATCATGGTCTCGCGACCGGCCTCGATGCGCTTGGCGATGGCGATTTCGCCTTCGCGGCTCAGAAGTTCCACCGAACCCATTTCGCGCAGATACATGCGCACGGGATCGTCGGTCCGGTCAGAGCCGGATTTGGTATTCGATGTGCTGGCCAGCGCCGTGCCGCTCGAGGGCGCGACTTCACTGCCGGTCTCGTCTTCGTCCTTTTCGACCTCGGTCTCTTCGACCTCGTCTTCATCGACGACATTGATGCCCATTTCCGAGAACATGGACATGAAATCTTCGATCTGCTCGGAACTCGTTTCGTCCGCAGGCAGAACAGCGTTCAGCTCTTCATAGGTTACATAGCCGCGCTTTTTGGCGACCTTGATCAGCTTCTTGACCGCGGCATCGTTCTGATCGATCAGGGGACTGTCATTGGAGGCCTCCGGAGCCCCGGATTCGGGCTTCTCGGTTTCCTTGCTGGCTTTGTTCGCTGCCTTGGTGGCCATATGCTACTCCTCGGGACCCGTGGGCATCGGGCGCCGGACTTGTCATAGGTGGTGTCGGCTCAAGACAAGGTAAAGGTTTGGTAACCAAGGCGTTAACACGCCGCGTTCACAATGGTTCGCTTCGGGACGCAATGACGAACTCGCCATATGCAAAATCGCGCGTCTTCGCCGGTCTTTAGAGAAGTCCTCTAAAAACTGCGAGTCGCGCGTCCAGATAGCGAACCAAACCCTTCGATCAATGCCTCAGTGCCATCGACAGTGGTAATCTGGTTCTTGATGTCTCGCAGCCTTTCAAAGGTTTCATCGCTCGGGTCTTCGCCCAGCGCCGCTTCGGCTGCCTTCAGTTCCCTATTTAGCTGAACTTTCTTGTTATGCAAGGCCAGCGCATGACTTAATCCGGTCTCGGCGTCGGTCAGCGCCGTATCGGACCCGACCTGCCACACGCCCTGGCGCACCAGAGTTTCCGCCATTCGGTCAAGCACCGGGCCGTGTCCGCGCGCCCCCAGCGCCGCCTGCATATCCGGCGCCGAAATATCGTGATGCCGCACCGCCAGTGCCAGAATGTCGCTCAAAACCTTCTGCGCCGTCGGCGTTTCGCAATCGAGCGCCGCCAAAACCTCGAATTTGTCCTCGACCAGGGCCGGATGGTTCACCAGCGTCTGGATGATCGTCGCCTCGCGCGGCGTCGCCTCGACCCCGGGCCCGCCCCGCACCAGGCGCGAATTGCGCAAGGTGTCGGACACCACCGAGCGCGGCGTTCCCCGCGCCGGAAAGCCATAGGCGCCGCTCTTGCCATAACCCGATCGCCCGCCGCGCTGCCCATCCCGCCCCTGCCGGATCGGCGCGAAGAAGGCTTTCAACTTCTCGTCGAACGCCTGCTGATAGTGAAAGCGGACGGTCTGGTCCTGAATGGAATTGGCCCGTTCGCGCAAGCGCGCCTGCAAGGCGGCCCGCTCTTCCGGTGCCTCGGGCACCAGCCCTCCCGTTTCGAGGCTCCAGAGCATATCCGAAAGGCTGCGTGCCTTGTCGATCACGTCCGCGAAAGCCTGACGCCCCTGCGCCTTGATCAGATCGTCCGGGTCCTGCCCTTCCGGCAGCGTCGCGATCTTCACGGTCTGACCGGGCTTCAGATGCGGCAGCACCAGATCCATGGCCCGCTCCGCCGCCTTCAAACCCGCCTTGTCGCCGTCAAAACACAGCACCGGCACTTCAGCCATGCGCCAGAGCAACTGCAGATGCTCCTCGGTCAGCGCCGTGCCGAGCGGCGCCACCGTGCCCTCAAAGCCCGCAGCGACCGCCGCGATCACATCGAGATAGCCTTCCACGACGATAACCGTGGCGCCATCCCGTGCCGCCGCCCGGGCCGATTGCCCATTGTAAAGCGTCCGCCGCTTGGAAAAGAGGCTGGTCTCGGGGGAATTCAGATATTTCGCCGGCACATCGGCACTCAGCGCCCGTCCGCCGAAGGCAATGATCCGCCCCCGGAAATCCGTGATAGGAAACATCACGCGATTGCGGAATCGGTCATAAGTCAGCGGATCGTCGTCGCGGCTCGTCACCAGCCCGGCATCGAGCATGGCCTGCGCCGAAACCCCGTTGGCCGCCAGATGCTCCTTGAGCCCGTTGCGGCTATCGGGCGCAAAACCAATCCGGAACCGCGTCTGGCTCGCCGCCGAAACACCGCGATCGAACAGATATCCCCGCGCCCGAGCCCCAATATTGTGCGACAGCGCCGCCTCATAATACTTCGCGGCCAGTTCCATGACTTCGACGAGGCCCTTCTGCGCCGCCTCGCGCTGCTCGGTCCGTTCGTCTCGCGCCGGCATGGGCACACCGGCCATGCCCGCCAGTTTCTCCACCGCCTCGGGAAAGCTCATCCCGGCCTTTTCGGTCAGAAACCGGAAATGATCGCCGCTCGCCCCGCAACCGAAGCAATGATAGATGCCGCGGCGGTCATCGGCGTGAAAGCTGGGGCTCTTTTCGGCGTGGAACGGGCAGCAGGCCCACATATCGCCCTTGCCCGGCTGCGATTTCCGCTTGTCCCAAAGCACATGTTCGCCCACAACCTGCGTGATCGGCAGGCGCTGACGGATTTCTTCCAGGAACTGATCGGAAAAGCGCATGAGTGCTACCTAAGCACTCCCAGAGCCGAAGTCATCAGCAAGGAGCTTTTCCACAGCCATGCCCCGCGCCAAGATGCCAGTTCCGGTGCTTCTCGCCTTCACCCTGCTTCCCGCTGTCATCATTGGCGCCACGCTTTGGATCGTCTCCGACCTCGTGCCAGTCTGCGCCATCGAGGAAGACCAACGCCTTACCTCGCCCGACCGCCAATTCGACCTTGTGGTCTTTTCGCGCGATTGCGGCAATCACGAAGCCAATACCCAGGCCGCTCTCGTGCCGCCCGGCGAGGAAGTTCCGTTTGACGCATCGAGCTTCTTTTCAGTCGCGGCCGACGCCGATCTTGCCGCGCAGTGGCTGACAGCCGATTCCATCGAAATCACCCGCCCCGCCGGCCTTTCGGCTTTGCGCGATGACGCCAGCGTCGCCGGCGTCATAGTGGTCTACAAATAGACTTCAGGCCTTGCTGGCCTGGTAGAGCCTCCAGGCCCAACCGAACAGCCCGATGGCGAAAAATACCAGCAGAATGCCGCCGATCACCATGCCCACCGCGGCCGTCAACACCGGGAAAAACAGGAAAACCAGCCCCAGCAGCACATAGGACACACCCGACAACACCACCGGCCAGATGCGCGCATAGCTCTCGCGCTCCCGCACCACCACCACAATCTGCATCACGCCCACGAACAGGGCCGCCAGACCCACAATGGTGCCGAAGAAGGTCGCAGTGAAAATCGTCGCGACGAACGGCTGGATGAAGAACAGGACACCCAGGATCAGCGACGCCGCATTGGCTATGATATCGAACCAGTAATTGCCGCTCTTGCCGCCCCCAAAGGTCAGGCTCCAAAGACCCAATGCACCGTCGACAATGAGCAGGATACCGCCGAACAGCACCAGCACCGTCAGCGCATCGCCAGGAAAAATGATCGCATAAAGACCGGCCAGCAGCATCAACAGTCCGCGCAAGGCCGTCGCCGCCGCAAAGCGCCGCTTCGTCTGAGATGAAACCGTCATTCTTGTGCCCTCCATCGGGCCGAAGAGGCCCTTCCAGCGCAGGAAGTCTAGCGCCGCCACGCCATTGGCGCCAGTCGTCTGCTCCTATAGTTTTTCTATAGTGCCTCAGGCAAAATATGGATTGTGTGGAAGGGCCTGCCGTGAAATGAGACGGCTCCAATCGAGGCCGCTTCTGCGGTTGATGACATGTCTCTGCCGCTCCTAGCTCTCTTCCTCGCCGCCTTCGCCTTCGGCACGGCTGAATTCGTGATTGCCGGCATTCTGCCCGATGTCGCCGCAGGGCTCGACGTCTCCATTCCCGTCGCCGGCTACCTGATTTCGGGCTATGCCATCGGCATCGCCATAGGCGGCCCCCTCCTCGCCGTGGCCACCAAGAAGATGACGCGCAAGACGCTGATTCTCCTGTTGGGCGGCGTCTTCATTCTCGGCCAGGCCTTCTGCGCCCTGGCTCCCAGTTTCGAAATGCTGATGGTTGCCCGCGTGCTGGTTTCGGTGGTCCATGGCACCTATTTCGGCATCGCCGCCATCGTCGCCGTCAGCACCGTCCCTCCCGAAAAGCGCGGCTTTGCCGTTGCGCTGATTCTCTCGGGCCTCACCGTTTCCAATATTCTGGGTGTGCCCGGCGGCACCGCCATCGGCAATGCGCTCGGCTGGCGCGCCACGTTCTGGGCCGTGGGCATCATCGGCCTCGTGGCTACACTCGCCGTCGCCATCTTCCTGCCGCGCAATGCCGCCTCGGAAACCACCTCGGGCAGCTTCATGCGCGAGTTCAAGGTGCTCGGCCGCCAGCAGATCGTTGCCTCGCTCTTCATCGTCATCCTGGTGATGATCGGCCAATATAGTCTCTTCACCTACATCACCCCGCTCCTGACCCACGTCACCGGCATCGAAACCGGCGTCGTCCCCTGGGTGCTGCTGCTCTACGGCGTGGGTTCGACCATTGGCGTCTTCATCGGCGGGCGCCTGGCCGATTGGAAACTCATGCCGTCCCTCGTCGCCATCCTGGCGCTACAGGCGGTGATGTTCGTCGCCATCTATTTCGTCAGCCCCTATCCGATCGTCATGGCCGTGGCGACCATCCTCTGGGGCGGCGTCAACTTCGCCTTCGGCTCCCCGGTTCAGTCCCGCGTCCTCGCCTGGGCTGCCGATGCGCCGAACCTGGCGTCAGCACTGATCCCCACCGGCTTCAATATCGGCATCGCCATCGGTGCCGTCCTTGGCGCAGGCGTGATCGATTCGGGTCTCGGCTACGGCTTCCTGCCGCTCATTGGCGGCATTTCCTCGGCCCTCGCCGCGGTCATTGCCATCGGTTCCGGCCTCTGGGATCGCAGCACCGGCGCCACGCCACCGGTCCCGGTCGCCGTGCCGGCGGAATAGTTCGCCTGAAAAACGCGATCCCCGATAGATACAATTGCAGCTTCTCTGTAAGTGAGCATTGTATTTTTACCCGCTAAGAGGGGCCATAGCGGTCGGGTGCTCGAATGGTCATCGACAATGCCACATTGCTGATCGGCATAGCGTTTTCGAGCGCGTCGCTGCTGGTTGCCCTGCTCATCGGCTGGCTCAACGCCCGCTCCGAGACCTATCTGGTGCAAGGCGCCGTCGGCATGGCAATGGTGGTTTTGGCCGTCATGCTCATGGGTCTGAGTAATGGCACCTATGGCTACACCCAGCACCTGCTGCCCTATACGCTGATCCTGATCGGCCTCAGCTTCGTCTATGCCGGAGCGCGGCGCTTCAGGAACATCCATGCAAGCCCCCGTCCACCCATATTGGTCTGCCTGGTCTCCGTCATCGCCACTGCCGTTCCCTTCTTCATGGGGCTGACCGGCATAGGCACAGGCCTGCTCAACATCTTCGCAGCCGTGCTTCTCGTGCTCTGCGCCATAGAACATTGGCGCAGCAACGATCACCTGCATCTGGCGCTCAACGCCAACGCTATTCTCTATTGCATAACGGCCCTCTCCTTCCTCGCCTGCGCAGCCGTTCTGCTGGCCGATGGCGATGCGGTCATCTCCAGGCCGCCCAGCAACTGGGCAGAAGACTTCAATTCCATCATGTCGCTGGTCGGCCTGACCGGCATCGGCGCACTGACGCTAACGCTCCACTATGCCCGCGCCGCCCATCGCCACCACACCGAGGCCAACACCGATTCGCTGACCGGCGTTCTCAATCGCCGCGCTCTCTTCGACCGCTTCGGCGCCACCATGCAACCGAACAGCATCGCCGTGCTGATGTTCGATCTCGACCATTTCAAGCAGGTAAATGACCGCTTCGGCCACGCTCAGGGCGACCGCGTCCTCGAGCGTTTCGCCGACGTCCTGCGCCAGGAAATACGAAGCGGCGACGTCGCCTCGCGAATTGGCGGCGAGGAATTCTGCGTCGTCCTCACCGACATCGATCAGGAAACGGCGCAAACCATTGCCGAACGCATCCGCAAGGCCTTTGCCGATCTCGCCGTCGCCATCGACGACAATGGCCTCATCGCCACGGTCAGCATCGGCCTTGCCATCCCGGCTACAGAAGAAGACTTCTCGGCCCTTCTCAACCGCGCCGACGCGGCCCTTTATCAGGCCAAGAATGGCGGCCGGAACCAGGTCCGGCTCGCCACCTTGCGCCTCGTCGCCTGAGCCTCAGCCCTTCGCGGCCAGCGCGTTCCGCACCTGCCCGCTCACCTTGCCGAAGTCGATCCGGCCCGGATAGTTGACCTTCAGCGCCGCAATCACCTTGCCCATGTCCTTCGGGCCTTCCGCGCCGCTCGAAACGATTGCCGCCTCGATGGCGGCAGCAACCTCTTCCTCGCTCAGTGGTTTGGGCAGGAATTCGTTGAGAATATCGATCTCTTCCTTTTCCACCGTCGCCAGGTCGGCGCGACCCGCCTGCGCATAGATCGCAAAGCTTTCCTCGCGTTGCTTGACCATCTTCTGGATGATCGCGAGAACTTCATCATTGGTCGCCGGGCCCTTGCCGTCGCCGCGATTGGCAATGTCGCGATCCCCGATGGCCGCATTGATGGCGCGCAAAGTCGCGGTTCTCCGCTGGTCGCGGGCCTTGAGGGCGGTTTTCAGGCCTTCGCTGATCGTTTCGCGCATCTTTGTGTGCTCCTTGCCATGCAAATTGTTGTCCCCATATAGGCATGAAACGCTGGACGCGCCACTTGCGCTCTGCGCCTTGGCCTTCTATGACGAGGCCTCAACCGACATACCTCGCAGCACTGTAGCGGCTTTCGCCGCCACCTTGGCGCGCGATCCGACGAACCAAGCATGGAGACCGACCGTGACCGGCTGGCAGCAATCCCCCGCGACCGCAGTTCTTATTCTGGCTGACGGCACGCGCCTCGAGGGCCATGGCATCGGTGCAGTCGGCCACGCCGCCGGCGAAGTGTGCTTCAACACCGCCATGACCGGCTATCAGGAAGTCCTCACCGACCCTTCCTATGCCGGCCAGATCATCACCTTCACCTTCCCTCATATCGGCAATGTCGGGACCAATGACGAAGATATCGAGACGGTGAACATGGCCGCCCTTTCGGGCGTGCGCGGCGTTGTGCTCAAGGCCGACATCACCAATCCCTCGAACTATCGCGCCGCCGAAAAGCTCGACGCCTGGCTCAAGAAGCGCAACATTATCGGCATTGCCGGCATCGACACGCGCGCCCTGACCGCCCGCATCCGTGAAAACGGCATGCCCAATGGCGTCATCGCCCACGAGCCGACCGGTCAGTTCGATGAAGGCTCCATCAAGGCCGAACTGGCCGCCTTCCCCGGCCTCGAAGGTCTTGACCTCGCCAAGGAAGTTACCACCGCCCAGACCTATCATTGGGATCAGACCAGCTGGCAGTGGAACAAGGGCTACGGCAAGGTCGAAAACCCCGATTTCCATGTCGTCGCCATCGATTACGGCGCCAAGCGCAATATCCTGCGCTGCCTCGCCGATCAGGGTGCGAAGGTCACGGTCGTCCCAGCCACCGCCACGGCCGCTGACGTCCTCGCACACAATCCCGACGCCGTTTTCCTCTCCAACGGCCCCGGCGATCCGGCCGCGACCGGCAAATATGCCGTCCCGACCATTCAGAAGCTGATGGAAACCGGCAAGCCCATGTTCGGCATCTGCCTCGGCCACCAGCTCCTCGGCCTCGCTCTCGGCGGCACGACTTCCAAGATGCATCAGGGCCACCATGGCGCCAATCACCCGGTGAAGGATCTGACCACGGGCAAGGTGGAAATCACCTCGATGAACCATGGCTTTGCCGTGGACGCCGAAAACCTGCCTGCCGGCGTCACCCAGACCCATATCTCGCTCTTCGACGGCTCCAATGCCGGCCTCGCCGTCGATGGCAAGCCGATCTTCTCGGTGCAATACCACCCCGAAGCCAGCCCCGGCCCGCAGGACAGCCACTATCTCTTCACGCGTTTCCTCAATCTGGTGCGCAAGGAAAAGGGCATGGCCGAATGGCCCGAACAGAAGGCGCCCGCGGCATAAATGAACCGCAACGAGATCGTTGAGGGCCTCAGGGGCGGCGCCGTCGTGGCGCTCTCCTCCGCTCCCTTCGCCGTACTTTTCGGCGCCGTCGCAGTCGACAACGGGCTGAACCTTCCCGAAGTGGCGCTGATGTCGGCCACGGTCTATGCCGGCGCCAGCCAACTCGTCGGTATCGAGCTCTTCGGCCAGCACGTCGCTGCTTGGCTGGTGGTCCTCTCGATCTTCGCAGTCAATTTCCGCCACGTCCTCTATTCGGCCGCCCTCACCCGCTATCTCACGCATTTTTCGCTGGGCCAGAAGCTGCTCGCCTTCTTCCTGCTCATCGATCCGCAATTTGCCGAAACCGTGCGCCGCGCCGAAAGCGGCAAGACCATTACGCTTGAATGGTATCTCGCCTTCGCCGCCGTCATCTATGTGCCCTGGCTGACCTTCAGCGTGGTCGGCGCCGCCTTCGGCGCGATGATCGGTGATCCCAGCGTCTGGGCCATCGATGTGCTGCTGCCGCTCTATTTCCTCGGCATCGTCGTCGGTTTCCGCCGCAAGCCCGGCTTCTATCCGATCGTCGCCGCCAGCTTCATCGGCTCGGTCCTTGGCTATCAGTTCGTCGGCTCGCCCTGGCATGTGAGCATCGGCGCCGCCTGCGGCGTTTTCGTCGCCGCACTCCTGCCCCTCTCGCCGCCCCCCGGCACCAAGACCGCAAAGGCGGGGCATTCATGAACGTCGCGCTCGATCCCGCAACCGCCTGGCTAATCATTGCCGCCGCCGTCGCCACTTATCTGACGCGCGTGGGTGGCTATGTGCTCATCACCCGAATGAGCACCATCCCGCCGCGCCTCGAGGCCGCGCTCAACGCCGTCCCCGCCGCCGTCCTGACCACCCTTTGCGCCCCCGCCTTCTTCAACGGCGGTTTCGACATCAAGATCGCCATGCTGGTGGCGCTGGTCGTCAGCCTCAAATATCCTGGCCTCATCATGCTGGCCGCGGGCTGGGCCACCGCCATGCTCTGCCGCCACGCCTTCGGGCTCTGACCCTTAGCGCGATCTCTCCCGGACCACGACAAGCTCGGTCAGGCCACCGGCCTCAAATCCCCTGTCCCGCGCCATGATGCCAAAGGCCTCGGCGCCCAGGTGCAGTTTGTAGGGCGTCTCGGCAAAGCGCACCCCCGCATCGACCACCGCCCGCGCAATGAGCACGAAACTCTCCCCCACCCCATCGAGCGGCAAGAGCGCGAAAGCCTTCTGCCGGCCGAGATAGGTGCGAAACCCTTTGTCCCGCCGCACCGCACCGTCCCGTCCGCCATCCTTGTAGAGCACCTTGAAATCTGCGCCCTTTTCGTAGCGAAAGAGCTGGTCATCCGCCGGCGCTCCCGCTTCGTCCACCACATTGGCCGCTGTCACGGCAAGCCCCGCGCCCAGCATGCGCTGGATCGCGTCGGGCGGAATGGCGGTTAAATCGCCGCCGACCAACAAAAGATAGGCCGCGTCGGAGGCCAGCCCCTCAAGAACGGCATTATCCCGCGCCGCCGCAGACGAAAAATCGCCCCGGACCACCTCCGCACGCAGCCCGCTTCCCGCAAGCTTTGCCGCCAGCGCCTCTCCGTCGACTTCCATAGAAGCGTGCACCGCAAAAGTCAGCCGATCCCGCGGATAGTCGAGCCCCGCCAGCGCCTGCAAAAGCGCCTGAGACATCGCCCGGCCCCCGAGGCGCACCGCGACATGAACCCGTGGCCGCTCCTTCGCAGGGCCGATGGCCTGATTGGTATAGAGCTCAACCGGATCGGCAATAACCACCCTGGCCAGTGCAGGATTGACCAGCCGCCTCCACGCCCACTTGATCGCCGTGGGCACCTGCAGAACACGAACCATCCGGCTGTTCCGCTTGTGCCAAGGCACCCATGTGGTCATCCAGACATGGGACACCAGCGAGCCGTGCGCCGCCGGCAGAACCGTTCCGACCGGCTTAAGCAAGGCTATGGCTTCGGCGTCCAATTGCGTTTTACGCCCATCGGCCAAAAGCGGTGACCACACCTTGGGCCCCAGCAAGACCGGCCGGTCGCGCCTGTCCAGCTGCAATACCGCCGCCGTGACCATGGACGGCCCGGTTGAATAGAAAGTTTCCTGATCCACCAGATCGGGCATTCTTGCGATAATGTCCTGCCACAGCCGATGCCCCGGCACCGAGCCCATGAAGGCATTGGTCAGAAGAAACGGCACCCCCTGGTGGTGACGATCGGGAAATATGTGTTCAAGCGGCTCGATGCCCAAAAAGCACTCGTGATGCAGCAGCCCGTCCACGGGTTGAAAAGGCTCGACATCGAGATCGGCATAAACGCCGCCCAGGGCGCCCAGCACCAGATAGCGGAACGAATCCGCCCTCTGAATCATCTTGGGATAGGCATCGTAGGTAGGGAGGAAGGCCGGATAGCTCTCGGCGACGAAGGCCCGCATCGTCTCGTCGGTCCAAAGACGAATTTCCCAATCCGGATGCAGCCGGCCCCAGGCATCGTAATAGGCCTGCATCTGGCGCGGCAGCTGGTCGGATTTCCAGGTGAAATGAAGGATTTTCGGGATCATGGGCCGGCCACTGCGTGAAGACCGGCCCGGTTTAGCTAACCCTATGTCCCGCGGCTACCCCATCCCGCCTCAGACATTCCCCGAAAACGTATCGCAATCGTTTGGATTGCCCGATTCATAGCCGCGCTCGAACCAGGTCTGACGCTGGGCCGAAGTGCCGTGGTTGAAGGTCTTGGGCACGGCAAAGCCCTGCATGCGCTTTTGCAGCGTATCGTCGCCGATCTGCTCGGCCGCGTTCAACGCCTCTTCAATATCGCCGGAATCGAGCAGGTTTTCCTGGCCCGCATAATTGGCCCAGACGCCCGCATAGCAATCCGCCTGCAGCTCGACGCGCACCGAATAGGCATTGGCCTGTTCTTCGCTCATGCTCTGGCGGCGGCGATTGAATTCGGGCAGCACCCCGGTCAGGTTCTGCACATGGTGCCCAATCTCATGGGCCAGAACATAGGCCTGCGCAAAATCACCCGGCGCGCCGAACTTGCGATGCAGCTCGTCGTAAAAGCTCAGATCGATATAGACCTTGGAATCGACCGGGCAATAGAACGGCCCCGTCCGCGCATCGGCGACCCCGCAGCCCGAATTCGTCTGGCCGCTGAAAATCACCACCGGTGGCTTGGGATAAGTCTCCCCGGCGCTGGCAAAAACCTCGGTCCAGAGATCCTCCGTCTCCTTGACCACGACGCCGACGAAATCGACCAGTTCGTCCTGCCCTTCGGTCGGCAGCTGTTGCGATGAGGCATTCGATGTCGTGGTGCCCGAACCACCCGTCAGCGTGTCCAACGGATTCTGTCCCGTCACCATCCAGATGATACCCAGCACCACGATAATGCCGATAACCCCGCCGATGCCCCCGCGCGATCCGCCGCCGGTTGGAATGCGGATTCCCCCGCTACGCCCCAGCGACGGCCCGCCGAAACCACCGGCCTGTCCGCGACGATCCTCGATATTGCTGCTGCGTTCCCGACCACGCCACTTCATGACGGCCCTCCATGTCAGCGCCTTTGGTAGCAACAAGCCGCAACAATTGGAACGGGTTGCATGGAAGCCAATAGATCGGCACCGCGTCCCTGCCCCAAAGCGGCGCCAAACGTCATCGAACCGTCATAAATTGACCACTCGGTAAAAACTTCATAGCGTCTCTCCGCCGCCGTCACGCCAGCGTCATCGAACGCGGGCATGTCGGGGCCGCTTCCCGGGAGAGGAAGCGCCTGAGAAGCCGGGCCAGCCGGCCTTCAGGGACTTCAGCCCAGGCTTCCATGGCATTTCACTTGGAGACGTTCGATGAATTTTCTTCCAAAGATTTCTCGCCGCAGCTTCCTTGCCGGCTCCGCCAGTCTAGGAGCGATCGCGGCGATGCATCCCTTCGCCGCTCAGGCGCAGGCAAACCAGGCGCATCTGCGTATCATCGAGACCACCGACCTGCACGTCGCGGCTCTGGCCTATGATTATTATGCCGACGCTCCAAACGACACGATGGGCCTGGCGCGCACCGCGACCCTCATCGAAGGCATCCGCGCCGAAGCCGGCAATTCCATGCTGCTCGACAATGGCGACATCATTCAGGGCAACCCGATGGGCGACTATATCGCCTATGAAAAGGGCCTCGACGGCAATATCCATCCGATCATCGCCGCCATGAACACCCTCGGCTATGAAGCCGCGACCCTGGGCAATCACGAATTCAACTATGGCCTCGAATTTCTCGACAAGGCCCTGGAAGGCGCTGAATTCCCCTTCGTCTCCGCCAATCTCGTGCGCGGCGAGCTTGCAGCCGACGTCCTGAGCGACGAAACCTATGTCGCCCCCTATCGCATCGTCGAAAAGGAGCTGACCGACGGCTCGGGTGTCACCAAGACCATCAAGGTCGGCCTCATCGGCTTCCTGCCGCCCCAGATCATGACATGGGACGCGACGCACCTGACCGGCAAGGTCAATACCCGCGACATCGTCGAGACTGCCCAGGCCTACGTCCCCAAGATGAAGGAAGAAGGCGCCGACATCATCATCGCCCTCTCCCATTCCGGCATTGCCGCCGATCAGACAACCGGCGCCGAAAACGCCTCGCTACAGCTCGCCGCCGTCGAAGGCATCGACGTCGTCCTCACCGGCCATCAGCACCTGGTCTTCCCGGGCCCCGATTATGAAGGCATCGAGGGCGTCGATGTCGCCGCCGGTACGCTTGCCGGCAAGCCCGCCGTCATGCCCGGCTTCTGGGGCAGCCATATGGGCCTCATCGATCTCCTGCTCGAGCAGGACGCCGACGGCAAATGGACCATTGCCTCGCACACGTCCGAAGCTCGCCCGATCTTCGAGCGCGTCGAAGGCAAGGTGCATCCCCTCGTCGAAGACGAAGCCGGCATCGTCGCCGCAGTCACCGGCGAGCACGAGGAAACGCTCGACTATATCCGCCGGCCGGTCGGCGAAACCGCCGCTCCCCTTCACTCCTATTTCGCCCTCGTTGCCGACGATCCCTCTGTGCAGATCGTGAGCCAGGCCCAGACCTGGTACATCGCCCAGATGATGAAGGGCACTGAATGGGAAAGTCTGCCGATCCTGTCGGCCGCCGCCCCCTTCAAGTCCGGCGGTCGCGGTGGCCCGGACTATTACACCGACGTTCCCGTTGGCCCCGTCGCCATCAAGAACGTCGCCGATCTCTACCTCTATCCCAACACCATCCAGGCCGTGGTCATCACCGGCGCCGACGTGAAGAACTGGCTCGAACGCTCCGCCGGCATCTTCAACCAGATCGAAGCCGGCGCCAAGGACGCCGATCTCATCAACCCCGACTTCCCGTCCTACAATTTCGACGTGATCGATGGCGTCACCTACAAGATCGATCTGACCCAGCCTTCCCGGTATTCCTCGGATGGCAAGGCAGAACCGAACCCCGGCGCCAACCGCATCGTCGATCTCGCCTATGACGGCAAGCCGATCGATCCGGCCCAGAAATTCGTGGTCGCCACCAACAACTATCGCGCCGGCGGCGGCGGCACGTTCCCGGGCATCAATTCCGATGTGATCGTCTTCAAGGGTCCCGATACCAATCGCGACATCATCGTGCGCTTCATCATCGAAAACGGCACGATCAACCCCAAGGCCGATAGCAACTGGTCGCTGGCACCGATTGCGGACACTACCGTACTCTTCGCCACCGGCCCCAAGGCGGCCGAACACCTGGCCGACGTCACCGCCGTCAAGATTGAAGCCACCGGCGAAACCAATGCCGACGGCTTCGGCGTCTACCGCATCACGCTCTGACCACCAAGGGCGGCAGGGCACCCCTGCCGCCCTTGACTTGCCTCCCCGAGGGGCATTGGCTCTCCCGCGTTTGTCTATTTAGCGAGCAGGGATTCGATGGGAGCCACCCCACAAATGGAAG
>DATMSG010000303.1:0-5901 GCA_035565515.1 Devosia sp. | reverse complement strand
CAATGGTGCTACGCGTCGGGCCAGGAGCGCGGCATGCTGCCTCCACTCGCTCGACCTCGTGGTTCGAGGCTTTGCTCGGCAAAGCACCTCACCATGAGGTCTCTTGAATGGCCTCTTGGATTGGTGCTTCAGAGCAAACCGATCTAGTGTTTCGTGGTGCCCTTGGCGTCTACGTCGACGATGCGTTCCTTGATGCGCTCGACCATTTCGGGGCGAACTACGGTTTCGCCATGGAAATTCTTGAGGTTTTCCACGGCGCGACGCACCACTTCCGCTTCGCTTTCGGCTTCGGCCTTCCAGGTCGAACCGGGGATGAGCGTACCGGAATCAAAGCGTTTCATGGCGTTTTACTCCTTCGCATTCTCAAGGGTAAGAACGGGAACGGCGCGACGGAGCGAAGGGTTCCATCACTCGTCGGTAAAAATGCCCAGTTCGGAGAGGCCGAGGATGGACGTGCCGCCATCCCTGCGGATGGCCGTTCGCGGCGCGATGCCGGTCTGGTCGGCGATGGCATCGGCAAGGATTTGCGAATGGGTCACGACCCATACCTGCGTGCGCTCCGCCGCTTTGGCGATGGCGCGAGCCAGCGCGGGCAATAGGTCCGGGTGGAGGCTGGCTTCCGGCTCGTTGAGGGCGATGAGCGGGGGAAGGCGATAGGAGAGCAGGGCGCCGAGGAGGGCCAGAAATTGCAGCGTGCCATCGCTGAGTTCGGCCGCGCCGAAGGGGCGGTGGGGCAGATCGGGATATACAAGCGAAAACTCGGCCGTTTTGCCCGGTGGCGGCACGACCAGTTTCGCCCCGGGAAAGGCGGCATCGATGGCGGTGTCGAGTTCGAGCGTATCGCCGCGGATATGGGTCAGGGTGGCAAAGACGGCGGCAAGGTTGCCGCCATCGGCATCGAGCAGGGGCGCGGTGACCGCCAGGGCGGGCCGGCGCAGAGGCGCATCGGGATCGGTCCGGAAGCCATGGTAAAAGCGCCAATTGGCGAGGCGATGGCGAACCGTGTCGAGTTCGGGCACCGTGCCGCGTATGGCAGCGAGGGCCGTTTCGCTGGCGAGCAGGGCGTCGTCGAACTGGCGGCGTCCGCCATTGTCGTCGCGATACCAGCCGGCCGGGCCCTTGCGCTCCAGGAGAGTTACGGCGCGGCGGCCGGGCAGGGCGAGGCTCTCGAACTTGATCTGCGGCTCTTCGGCAAAGACGGCCTGATATTTGGAATCGCCAAAGCCGATCTCGACGCGATAGCGCGGCAGGAAGACGGCGTCGCTTTCCGGGCCGTCCAGATCGAGGCCGACCTCGAGGCAAAGGCGGGGCGGATCGCCGGCCCGGCGCTGACCGGCCCAGAGCACCGAGGCCAGACCGCCCTCGCGCGCAATGGACATTGCCAGCTCGCCGGTCGCTGCGGCGCGCACCAGTTCCAGCGCGCGATAAATATTGGTCTTGCCGACGCCATTGGCGCCCACCAGCACGGTCAGTTGCCGCACCGGCAGGCGCAGATTGCGAACCGAACGATAGCCTTCGATATGGAGGTCGGTCAGGCTCATCGCTTGCCTCGTCTCAGGGCCACTTCACCGCGGGCGGCATGGAGGAGAGGATGGAGTTCACATTGCCGCCGGTCTTGAGACCGAAGGTGGTACCGCGATCGTAGAGAAGGTTGAACTCCACATAGCGGCCACGGCGCACCAATTGCTCTGCACGCTCGGCTTCGGTCCAGGGGGTTTCGAAATGGCGGCGCACCAGCGTGGGATAGATGGTGTTGAAGGCTTCGCCGACGGCCTTGGTGAAGGCGAAATCGGCGTCCCAATCGCCGGAATTGAAATGGTCGTAGAAGATGCCGCCCGTGCCGCGCGGTTCGTTGCGGTGGGGCAGGAAGAAGTATTCGTCGCACCAGGCCTTGAAGCGGTCGTAATCGACGCCGGGCCGGCCTTCGCAGGCCTTTTTCATGGCGGCGTGGAAATCGAGCGTATCGGGATCGTCCTGGCTGCGCTTGCGGTCGAGAACGGGCGTGAGGTCGGCGCCGCCGCCCCACCACTGTTTTCCGGTGACGATCATGCGGGTGTTCATATGCACGGCCGGAACGTGGGGGTTCCAGGGGTGGATGATCAGCGAAATGCCCGAACTCCAGAAAGCGGTTCCCGCCTCGGTGCCGGGCATTTGTCTGGCGAAATCTTCGGAAAAATTGCCATGGACGGAGGAAATGTGGACGCCGGCCTTTTCGAAGACGCGGCCATGGAGCATGGACATTTCGCCCCCGCCGCCGGCGGCGCGGTCCCAGGGGGTGCGCTCGAATTTCCCGGCAGGCATATGGGCATTGGGGCCGGTGACGTCGGCTTCGATGGCTTCGAGGCCGGCGCAGATGCGGTCGCGCAGGGCGCGGAACCAGGCAGCGGCGGTAATCTTCTTGGTTTCGATGTCGGCGGGCAGGGTCATGGCTGGGGGAATGGACCTTCAGGAAAGCTCTGTAAAGCGGCCAATCTGTCTCATGGCCTCGCCAACTATCATGCTGCCGGCGAGCGCAACATTGATCGAGCGCAAACCGGGACGCATGGGAATGCGAATGCGCAGGTCACTGCGCTCGGCGACAGAATCAGGCACGCCGGCGCTTTCGCGCCCCAGCATGAGGATGTCGCCGGGGGCGAAGCGCGTGTCGTAGGCCGACTGGCTGGATTTCGTGGTCAAAAGCACGAGGCGCCGGCCTTGCCGGGTGCGCCAGGCATCGAAAGCCTCAAAACTGTCATGCTGCTCGATGACGGCGTGCTCGACATAGTCGAGCCCGCTGCGCGCCAGGTTCTGCGCCGTGATGGGAAAGCCGGAGGGGTGGATAATATGGACATTGAGGCCGAGGCAGGCGCCCAGGCGCACGAGGGTGCCCGTATTGTTGGCGATGTCGGGCTGATAAAGGGCGAGATCGAGCGACAAGGGCTTTGTCCCCGGGGCATGCCCGGTCCATCCGAGAGGTTCGGGCGTAGGATATAGTTGGGCTCTGGCAAACTGTCACCCGCCCTGCACTGGACAAGCCCATCCGAGAGTGCAAAAAGAACCGCAACTGACGGACCGCTTGAGGGCGGCTGGCTTGTCGATTCTGCTTATGGTGTCGAAGGCTGGAGCCGGTTCCGTCATTTGTGCATCGTACGGGGAAACGGACTTGTCCACGCAAGCAGAACACTCATCCACCAACCGGCGGGATTTTCTCTTCGTCGCCACTGGCGCCGTCGGCGCTGTTGGTGCCGCCGCAGTGGTATGGCCGCTGATCAACCAGCTCAATCCGGACGCGTCCACGCTGGCGCTTGCCAGCATTCAATATGATGTGGCCCCGATTGCCGAAGGGCAGTCGGTAACCATCATGTGGCGCGGTCTGCCGGTTTTTGTGCGTCATCGTACGCCCAAGGAAATCGAGGAAGCCAAGGCCGTTCCGATGTCCGACCTCAAGGACCCGGAAACCGACGAGGCACGCACCAAGCCCGGCCACGAACAGTGGCTGATCATGATTGCCAACTGCACCCATCTGGGATGTATCCCGGTCGGTGAATCGGGCGATTTCGATGGCTGGTTCTGCCCATGCCATGGTTCGCACTATGACTCGGCTGGCCGTATCCGCCGCGGCCCTGCACCCAAGAATCTGGTCGTGCCGCCTTATGAATTCCTCAGCGATACGCTGGTCCAGATCGGTTAGTGGGGGCTTTTCCGATGTCAGAACATTCGACTTACGTTCCGGGAAATGCCGTTGAGAAGTGGCTGGACGACCGCCTGCCGGTGGTGCGTTTCGCCAAAGAACATCTCATGGATTTCCCCACGCCGAAGAACCTCAACTATTGGTGGACTTTCGGCGCCATTCTCGTGATGTGCCTCGGTGTGCAGATCGTCACCGGCATCATTCTTGCGATGCACTATACGCCCAATGTGGCGATGGCGTTCGACTCGGTCGAGCACATTCGCCGCGACGTCAATGGCGGCCGCATCATCCAGGCAACCCACGCCGTGGGCGCCTCGATGTTCTTCATCGCGCTCTATATCCACATGTTCCGCGGCCTGTTCTATGGTTCGTACAAGGCACCGCGCGAAATCCTTTGGATCCTCGGCGTCGTGATTTTCCTCCTCACCACGGCCACTGCGTTCATGGGCTATATCCTGCCCTGGGGCCAGATGAGCTTCTGGGGTGCGACGGTTATCTCGAACATCTTCACGGCCATTCCGCTGGTCGGCGAGAACATCAAGCAGCTCGTGCTCGGCGGCTTTGCGGTCGGCAATCCGACGCTGAACCGCTTCTTCTCGCTGCACTACCTGCTGCCGTTCATCATCGCCGCCGTCGTGGCGCTGCATATCTGGGCGCTGCACGTGCCGGGCAATAACAACCCGGTCGGCGTCGAGGTGAAGGACAGCCGCGATACCGTACCCTTCCATCCGTATTACACGATGAAGGATCTCTACGGCATGGTGCTGTTCATGATCCCGTTTGCCTGGTTCGTGTTCTTCGCGCCTGACATTCTGGGTCACCCCGACAACTACATCATGGCGAACGCCCAGGTGACGCCGGCGCACATCGTGCCCGAATGGTACCTGCTGCCGTTCTACACGATCCTGCGCGCCATCGACTTCAACGTGCTGTTCATCGACTCCAAGCTCGGCGGCGTGATCGCCATGGGCGGCGCGATGCTCATGCTGCTGATCGTGCCGTGGCTCGATACGTCCAAGGTTCGTTCGGGTGTGTTCCGCCCGATGTTCCGGTGGTTCTTCGCGCTGTTTGCCATCAACTTCGTGGGTCTGATGTATCTCGGTGCGCAGCCGGCCGAGGGTATCTACACGGTCCTCGCCAAGGTCTGCACCGCTTACTACTTCATCTACTTCCTCGTCATCCTGCCGGTGCTCTCGCGTATCGAAACGCCGAAGCCCCTGCCAACCAGCATTTCCGAGAGCGTTCTCGGCAAGAATGCACACGCGTGATCGGGGCGAGTAACATGAACATCCGTAAGCTCATTATCGCCGCTGCCGCGCTTGCCGCCGGTCTTGCCATGGCTCCGGCCCAGGCAGCCGAGGGCGGCGCCCATGTCGAACGCCAAGCCTGGTCGTTCGGCGGCATTTTCGGCACCTATGACACCAACCAGCTGCAGCGCGGCTTCCAGGTTTTCCGGGAAGTCTGCTCCAGCTGCCACAGCGCGCACCTCATCTCCTTCCGTAACCTGATGGAAGAGGGTGGCCCGGAATTTTCCGAGGCGCAGGTTCGTGCCCTGGCGGCCGAATATGAAGTTGCCGACATCACCGCTGAAGGCGGCCGCCGTCCGGCGGTGCCGGCCGATCGCTGGCCCTCGCCCTTCGCCAATGAACAGGAAGCGCGTGACGCCAATGGCGGTTCGCTGCCCCCGGACTTCTCGGTGCTGGCCAAGGCCCGCGGCGTGACCGATCCGTTCCCGACCTGGATCTTCAACTACTTCACCGGCTATCAGGAAGGCGGCCCGGATTATATCCACGCCCTGCTGACCGGCTATCATGAAGAGGTTCCGGAAACCGCGCCGCATGGTTCGGATGGTGCGCCCTTCCAGCTGCCTGAAGGCAAGCACTACAATGACTATTTCCCCGGCCACGCCATCGGCATGGCTCCGCCGCTGGCGGATGGGGTGGTCAGCTATGCAGAAGGCGAAGACGGTCAGACCGTGCCGCAGACGCTGGAGCAGTATTCGACCGACGTAGCTGCCTTCATGATGTGGATGGCCGAGCCCCACCTCGTCTCGCGCAAGCAGACCGGCTTTGTGGTGCTGATCTTCCTCGTGCTGTTTGCCGGCCTGATGTACGGCACCAAGCGCAAGATCTGGGCCGGCATCGAACACTGACCATCGGCCGCTTCGCGGCAAAATCGCCCCAGTGGGGCGATTTTAGATGGTCAGGCCCGGAGAGCTACGCTCGCAGGGC
>DATMSG010000302.1:0-8782 GCA_035565515.1 Devosia sp. | reverse complement strand
CCTGCCGAGTCAAGCACCGCTCCATCACGATGTCCTCGACATCGGCGGCTTTGCTGGGATAGAAGCATTCCAAACTTTGTGCCCAAACGCCTTGCCGGAGTCCAAAATGGATCGCTTCTCGCCCAAACTCGTCACAGTCTTCGGCGGTTCGGGATTTGTCGGGACCCATCTGGCCCAGGTTCTCGCCCGCGCCGGCTATCGCATTCGCCTCGCCGTGCGCCGTCCGGATCTTGCCGGGGACGCAAAAATGCTCGGCGGCGTCGGCCAGATCGTGCCGATCCAGGCCAATGTGCGCAATCAGGCTTCCGTCGAGCGCGCCGTTGCCGGGGCCGATGTGGTCATCAATCTGGTCGGCATCGGCTATGAAGGCGGCAAGCAGACTTTCAGGGCCGTGAACACCGATGGCGCTGCCGCCATTGCCCGCGCCGCCAAGGCCACCGGCGTTTCGGCGCTGGTGCATGTCTCGGCGCTCGGTGCCGACAAGGCCGCCGAAGTCAGCGAATATGCGGCAAGCAAGCTCGCCGGCGAACAGGCCGTGCTCGAGGCTTTCCCGCAGGCCGTCATTCTCCGTCCCTCGCTGATTTTCGGCCATGGCGACGGCTTCTTCAACAAGATGGGTTTTCTGGCCCGCATGCTGCCGGTCATGCCGGTGATCTCGGGCGCCTCGCGCTTCCAGCCGGTGCATGTCGGTGATCTCGCCGATGCCATTGTCGCCGCGGCCGAAGGCAAGGTGAAGACCGGGCGGATTTACGAACTGGGCGGCCCCAGCGTCGAAACCCAGAAGGAGCTTCTCGCCCGCGTACTGCGCGAAACCGGCCGCAAGCGCCCGCTGGTCGCCCTGCCGGCCTCCCTTGCCAAGCTTTTTGCCCTGCCCTTCGCCATCCTGCCGGTCGCTCCGCTCGTCACCGCCGACCAGATCGACCTGCTTGGGGTCGATAATGTCGTCTCCGACGCCGCCATCAAGGACAAGCGCACCTTTGCCGCCTTCGGCATCGAGCCGACCTCCATGGATACGATCCTGCCGCAATATATGTGGCGGTTCAGCAAGCATGGCCAGTTCGACCGCCCCAAGACCGGCGACGTCTCCCTGGCCAACAGCCGGTAAGACAATCGTTTGGGCCCGTCTCCCGAAACCGCTAGGCACTTTGCGGAGACATGCTGTAGTGCCGGGGCAGCAAGCCCCGGACTGACATGACCCTGACCACCACAATCGACTATCTCGGCCACAAGGGCGAGGGCGTCGCCCATATCGCGGGCGAACGGGTTTTCGTGCCCTTTGCCCTGCCGGGCGAGGAAATCAGCCTTGTCCGCCAGGGCGAGCGCGGCACGCTGGCCGAAGTCTTGCAGCCTTCTCCCGACCGCCAAAACCCCATCTGCCCCCATTTCGGCGCCTGCGGCGGCTGCCAGCTCCAGCACATGGCGCAAGACGCCTATCGGGCCTTCAAGACCGGCCTCGTCGAAACGCCGCTGATGCAGGCCGGTATTGAGGCCAGGGTCGAAAAATTCGTCGATGCCGGCGGAGCCGGCCGTCGCCGCGCAACGCTGCACGCGCGAAAGGATGCGGCCGGCTATATGCGGTTGAGGAGCCACGATCTCCTCGATCTCGACACCTGCCCCATTCTGGTGCCGGCGCTCAAACCGGCACCGGACATTGCCCGCGCCATCGGGGCCATGATCGGCCCCAGCGATGTCAGTTTCACCGCCACCGATACCGGCCTCGACGTGTCGGTCAAAAGCGCCGTCAAAGGGCTGAAAGGCGACCGGCTGATCGCGCTGGGCAATCGCTTCGGCCTTGGCCGCCTGGCCTTCAACAATGAAATGCTGTTTCTCGCCCAGATGCCCCGCGTCACCATGGGCAGGGGCGTTGTCGAACTGCCCATCGGCAGTTTCCTCCAGGCCACGAGCGCCGCGGAAAACGCACTCGCCGCCTATGTGACCGAGGCGGTGGGCAAGGCGAAATCGGTCGCCGATCTTTTCTGCGGCGTCGGCCCCTTCGCGCTGCGCCTGGCCGAAAAAGCCACGGTCTTTGCCGCCGATAGCGACAAGCCGGCCGTCCAGGCTCTCGACAAGGCCGTCCGCCACGCCAAGGGCCTCAAAGCGGTCACCACCAGGCCGCGCGATCTTTTCCGCGAGCCGCTGACCCGGTTCGAATTGCCCTATGACGCCGTGGTACTCGATCCGCCCCGCGCCGGAGCCGAGGCACAGGTCAAGGAAATCGCCGCCTCAAAGCTCAGGCATGTGGTGATGATCGCCTGCGACGCCAAAAGCTTTGCCCGCGATGCGGCCCTTCTGGTGAAGGCCGGTTTTGCTCTCTCGAACCTGATGGCTGTCGATCAGTTCACCTATTCCACCCATATCGAAATAGCCGCCACCTTCCGCCGTTAGCGCGTTTGTTTGCAGAGCTGAGACAAAAGTAGACCTCATCCTGAGGTGCGGAGCGCAGCGCAGCCTCGAAGAGCGAGGTCGTGGCACGAAGTCTTCACTCGCTCGACCAGACCCCTAGGCGCGTAACGCCGCGGGCGTTCTTCCCTATTATCGCTCCATTGGAGCAATTATAGCCGGTCGTCACGGTTCGAGGCTTTGCTTTGTAAAGCACCTCACCATGAGGCCTCTTGAGTCGCCGTTTCGGACCAAAAACGAAGTCCAGCAACGCCCCCGATCGTCTTAAATCCAGGCAATATCTGGGGCCAGACTAAGGCAACAATGCTGGCATGCACTTGGTGCAAACCAGTAATACAATTGAAATCTCTACAAAATTCCGGATTTTTACAAAATCTTAGTTTGGCCGATTTTTATGGGTCTATTCACCATGAAACTTTCGGCCAACCTCGGCGTTGGACCAGAACAAACACACAAAGGATGCTTCCGGCGCAGCTTTACGCTGCTGCGAGCGCATCCTTTCGGAGAGACACCAATGCTACGTTACGCACTCGCCCTTCCCGTTGCGCTGACCTTTTTCGCCCTTCCCGCCGCTGCCCAGAATGTCAGCCCCAACGGGGCCTGGGTCGATAGCTTCGGCACAGCCTTCGAATTCAGGCTTTGCGGGGATGGCACCGATCTTTGCGGCGTACTCAAGGACGTGCAGGGCAAGTCCCGCACGCCCGACAATCTGGCCTATGTGAACAAGCAGGTCGTATCCGCCCAGCAGGTGGCCTCCAACGAATGGAAGGGCACCGTGGTCTATGGCGGCGCCCAGGCGGCCGCGACCGTCAAGCAGGTGTCTCCCGACACGATCAAGATCACCGGCTGCCGCGCCGGCATTTTCTGCCAGACCCTGACCTTCAACCGGGTCTGATCGTCTTTCGCGATCCGCAATGAAAAGGCCCCGCCGGAGCGGGGCCTTTTCTTTTGAGTTAGCACACCGTTGCGACCCGCTCCTTGATGACCGCGAGCACCTCGTCGCCGGGCCGCTTCCACCAATTGTCCTGCGAAAAAATTTCCACTTCCTGCGGCCCGAAAAAGCCCGCCTCTTCGATCATCCTGCGAATGGCTGGCAGGTCGATGACCCCGTCGCCCATCATGCCGCGATCGAGCAGCATGTCCTTGGTCGGCACCAGCCAGTCGCAGATGTGATGGGCAAAAATCCGCTTCATGCGCCCGGCCCGGGCAATGGCAGCGGCCAGGTTGGGGTCCCACCAGACGTGATAGACGTCCACGGCGACGCCGACCGTTTCGCCCAGCGTTTCGCAGATGTCGAGCGCCTGGTCGATCGTGTTCACGCAGGCCCGGTCCGCCGCATACATGGGATGGAGCGGCTCGATGGCGATTTTCACCCCCGAGGCCTTGGCATGGGGCAGCATGGCGGCAATGCCGTCGGTGACCATCTGCCGGGCCGCCGGCAGGTCTTTCGAAGCGCCCGGCAGGCCGCCGACGACGAGGACGAGACAGTCGGCATTGAGCGCTGCGGCTTCGTCGATAGCGCGCAGATTGTCCTCGATCTGCTTTTGCCGGCCTTCGGCGGTTTCGGCCGGAAACATGCCGCCGCGGCAGACCCCGGTCACTTGCAGACCATTGGCCTTGACGATGCGCGCCGCCTCGTCGAGCCCGATGGCCGCGATCTGATCGCGCCAGGGCGAAATGGCGGTGATTCCGGCCTTGAGGCACCCATCCACGGCTTCGGCAAAACCCCATTGCTGGCGGGTGGTGGCCAGATTGAGCGAAATTTTCCGCGCGGTCATGCCGAAACCCCGTGAACGGCGAGAACATCGCGCATGCGCCGGGTCGCCAGGTCCGGATCGGCCAGCACGCGGGCCTTGTCGGCCAGGCGGAAGAGTTCGGCCAGGTGCTGCACCGAGCGGGTCGATTGCTGGCCGCCGATCATGGCGAAATGGTCCTGCAGACCATTGAGATAGGCGAGGAAAACGACGCCGGTCTTGTAGAACCGGGTCGGGGCGGCAAAGATATGCCGGCTCAGGGGCACGGTAGGTTCGAGAATATCGAAGAATTCCTGCCTATTGCCGCGCCCGAGCGCCGCCAGGCCCGCCGAGGCGGCCGGGGCGATGGCATCGAAAATGCCGAGCAGGGCATGGGAAAAACCCTGGTCGTCGCCGGCGATAAGTTCGGCATAGTTGAAATCGTCGCCCGTATACATTTTCACGCCTTCCGGCAGGCGGCGGCGCATGGCGATCTCTTTTTCCGCGGACAGCAGCGAGATTTTTATGCCGTCCACCTTGTCGGCATTGGCGGCGATCACGTCGAGGCAAACATCCATGGCCGCGTCGTGGTCGATATTGCCCCAATAGCCCTGCAGGGCCGGATCGAACATTTCGCCCAGCCAATGCATGATCACCGGCTGTTTGACATTCGAGAGCACATGGCCATAGACGCGGGCATAGTCGTCCGGCGATTTCGCCGCCGCTGCCAGCGCCCGGCTCGCCATCAGAATGACGCGGCCGCCTTCACCTTCGACAAAGCCGACCTGCTCGTCATAGGCGCGCAGAATATCGTCAATGGTCACATCCGGACCCGGCGCCAGATGATCGGTGCCCGCGCCATAGGCGATCAGCGCGTCGTCGCGCGTCCGCGCTTCGGCCTGGGCGCGGCGGATCAGTTCCTTGGCCTCGGTCCAGGTCAGCCCCATGCCGCGCTGGGCGGTATCCATGGCTTCGGCGACACCGAGCCCGAGATCCCACATGCGATGGCGGAATTTCAGCGTGGTGTCCCAATCGATCGCCGGGGTGAGCCAGGGGTCATGGACCGCGAGCGGATCGGCCACGACATGGGCTGCCGAATAGGCAATGCGCGGAAAATCGGCCGACTTGAATTTCACGAAGGGAATCGGGTCGCCGGTCAGCGCATAGGGCGTGATCGAGCGGTCGGGATTGGGCAGGTTGATGGTCGGCATGGGTATTTCCCCTCAAGGCCTTCACAAACTCGGATGTCACCCATGCTTTCGCGGGGTGACATCCGGTGGATCGCTAGTTCAGGAGATCAGAATTCCAGCTTGGGCACATCGAGCCAGCGGCGCTCGGCCCAGCTCTTCAGGCCAAGTTCGGCCAGCTGCACGCCCTTGGCGCCGGCTTCGAGCCCATATTCCCACGGCGCGTCTTCGGCGACATGGCGGAGGAACATTTCCCACTGCACCTTGAAGCCGTTATCAGCCGGCCAATTGTCCGGAACTTCTTCCCAGTCGTTGAAAAAGTTCATGGTCTGCGGCTGGTCGGGGTTCCAGACCGGCTTTGGCGTATTGACACGATGCTGGGTCCAGCACTTGTGCAAACCCGCAACTGCCGAGCCATGGGTGCCGTCGACATGGAAGGTCACGAGATCGTCGCGGCGCACGCGGGTGGTCCAGCTCGAATTGATCTGGGCAACCACACCGCCTTCAAGCTCGAAGGTCGCATAAGCGGCATCATCGGTATCGGCCTTGAAACGCTTGCCGTTTTCGTCGACGCGTTCGGGGATATGCGTCGCCCCAAGGCAGGAGACGGCCTTCACTTCCCCGAAGAGATTGTCGAGCACGTAGCGCCAGTGGCAGAGCATATCGAGGATGATGCCGCCGCCATCGGCCTTGCGATAGTTCCAGCTCGGCCGCTGCGCCTTCTGCCAGTCGCCTTCGAACACCCAATAGCCGAATTCGCCGCGCACCGAGAGGATGTCGCCGAAAAAGCCGGAATCGCGCAGCATCTTGATCTTCATCAGGCCCGGCAGGAACAGCTTGTCCTGCACCACGCCATGCTTGAGACCCGAAGCGCGCGCGGTTTTCGCCAGGTTCACGGCAACGTCGAGATCGTCCGAGGTGGGCTTTTCGCAATAGACGTGCTTGCCGGCGGCGAGAGCCTTTTCGAGCAGGCCCGCGCGCATCAGCGTCGTGCCGGCATCGAAAAAGATCGTGTCGTCGGGATTGGCGAGAGCCGCATCGAGATCGGTGCCCCAGCGCGCGATATTGTGCTTTTTGGCAAGGCGCTCGATCTTGTCGCGGTCGCGGCCGACAATGATGGGATCGACCACCAGGCGATCGCCATTGGAGAGCGCAATGCCGCCCTGATCGCGAATGGCGAGAATGGAGCGCACCAGATGCTGGTTATAGCCCATGCGCCCCGTGACGCCATGCATGATGATGCCGATACGCTTTTCCGCCATTCAATCCTCCGGCCGCTTTGCGGTGTAACTGCTTAGTTACTTACCTATAGCCAGGCGCGGGGCACCGTCAAGCGCGTTCCTATGGGAAAAACACGGATAAGCCATCCGCCGGGGCACCGGCCGGTTACTTGTACTTGACAGGCAAAGGCGTGCCGCCCAGACTTCAGGCAAAGGCCCGGAGCGGCCGGGAGGATTGGGGAGGCCGCGCCGCCACCGCGCGGCTTTACCCCCCGGAAAACGGCTGCTATTGGCCAGTCCACAGAACGCATCCGGCGGTATCACAGACGTGTCAGACACCAGTTCAACCGCCGCGGCCGAGCCGCCCGGCAGCAAGCCCGAAGCGGCCAAGCGCACGCGCAATTCGGCGAAAACCAAGGCATCCATTCTCTCGGCCGCCCGCGTCGAATTCGCCGATCGCGGTTTCGAGGGCGCCAGGGTCGATGCCATTGCCGAACGCGCCGGCGCCAATAAGCGCCTGCTCTACCACTATTTCGGCAATAAGGAAGATCTGTATCGGGCCGTGCTGCTCGATGCCTATCAGGAGATTCGCAAGGGCGAGCGGGCGCTTTCGCTCGATCAATACGATCCCGTCCAGGCCATGGACCGCCTGGTGCGCTTCACCTTCAGGCACTTTCTCGCCAATCCCTGGTTCCCGCGCCTGCTCGGCACGGAAAACATCGAAAATGCGCGCTTTCTCAAAACCCTGCCCGACATCAAGGCGCTGCATTCCCCGCTCGTCGGCCAGATCGCGGAGATCATCGGCCGCGGCAATGAAGCCAATATCTTCCGCCGCGACGTCGATCCCGTGCAGCTCTATATTTCGGTCGCCGCGCTCGGCTTTTTCTACGTCTCCAACACCGCGACGCTCTCGGTTATCTTCGAACGCGACCTCTCCAGCGTCGCCATGGTGCAGGAGCGCGAAGCCCATGCCGTGCAGATGGTGCTCGATTACCTCAAGACCAAGCCGGGGGCCTGAGGGTCAGTCCGCTGCGTTTGAGTCCGCCGCATCCCCGGTGAAAATTGGAAGGGCCGGGGACGTTGGGAGTAAACGCTTCTCATCATCAAGAGACCTCGTGGTGAGGTGCTTTGCGGAGCAAAGCCTCGAACCCTGATGAGCGGCCATAATCGCTCCAGTGGAGCGATTATGGGGAAGAACGCCCGTAGCGCTGCGCGCAGGGCTATGGTTGAGCGAGTGGAGGCAGCGTACCATGCCCCCAGCGCCCCAGGATAAGGTCCACCTTTGTTTCAGTTCTTAAGTGAAACCATCTAGAGATCCACCTCATCCTCGCCCAGCCCGTCAACCTCGGCGGCTGCGCGGCGCAAAATTTCCGCGGCCCGGCGCTGATGCTCTTCCGAGCCGTGCCGCGCCTTGCGGATCGCCGCTTTCAAGGCTTTTCGCGCCTGATCCAGCTCCGGCACCACATCATGCAGCGGCCGGTCCTCGCCCCCGCGATGGGGCGGTTCATTGCCGTCTTCGGGCCGCCCGCCAAAGGGCCAATCGGCCCGCACGAACTCGCGGAACCGGTTGAACTGCTCGCCGGTCCGCGCCAGGAAATCGAGCGTCGACGCCACGGCCTCGCGGTTTTCGTTCAGATGCGCCCGGCCTTCCTCGGTGATCGTATAAAGCTTCTTGTTGCCCTCGGCCGAGGAGGTGACGAAACTGGCTTCCTCGAGATAGGTCAGCGCGGGATAGACGATGCCGGGGCTCGGCGAATAGACGCCATTGGAGCGTTCCTCGACGGCCTTGATCAGGTCGTAGCCGTGCCGGGGCTGCTGCTCGATCAGATAAAGCGCCACGAGACGTACATCGCCCGAGGCCAGCATGCGGCCAACGCGAAAATTGCCACCGAGCTGGCCGAGATCTTCCTCGCCAAAATTCTGCACCTTGCCCCAGCCGCGCCGCGCCATCTGCTCAAAACGCCGCCAATTGGGTTCGCCACTACGCCAGTAAGACATGATGTGTCTCCGATATGTTTTATTCCTGACCAAAGAGGTCGGAACGCCAGAAGACGGTTTCAAGATATATCTTATGAAAGAATCGTAATGTGATCCCCGACACCTGGCCCGCCCGACCCACCGTCCCGTCACCTCGCCCTTGATGGGGAGGTGTCGAGCCGGTGGGCCAGGCACGATCCCGACACAAACTGGATGCAGCAGCTCCCCCTTGATGGGGGAGGCCGGGAGGGGGTGACTTCGGGAC
>DATMSG010000301.1:0-4096 GCA_035565515.1 Devosia sp. | reverse complement strand
GTTTGGGAGCACAAAGGCAGCGCGGCCCGAGCCGGTCCGCGCCTAAATTTCGGCAGCGCCCTGCACCGCGTCGCGCACCGCCCGATGGGCGATTTCGACGGTTGCGAAATGCTGGCCATCGACCACGAAGGCCGGCAGCTTGACGGCGAGGAAGCGATAGCCGCCTTCGGTCGGCACGACGACGCCCTGCGGCTCGCCCGCCACTTCAATCACGGTTGGCCGGAGCGTTTCGGCCTTGGAAAAACTGTTTTCCTGCATGGGTGGAATCTCCACTTGCGCGACGAATGGAAAAACACGGGCGGTGGAACTGTCCACGCCGGTGAGGCCATTACGCTGCGGGTCTTATCGAAACTCTGAGACGGTGGTGTGACTGCTGCCAAATCTTTCTTGGCTGTCTTCACACCGCGAATGTGACTTCCGTCACATTGCAAATGTGACCGAGGTCACATTCGTTTCGGGCAGAACCCTTGCCAGCGTTTGGCGTCGGTGCGGCGTGTTACTACGAGCGAACACAGGGCATGGATGGTAATGGTCGGCGATGTCGTCATCGTCATTCCTCTCCTTGCGAGTGTTGAACGTATGAGTGCGCGCCATTTGCGGCGCAGCCAAGGCAAGATAGGTGAGCTTTGGCATTTTCGCCAGTGCCCGATGATGCATTAGCTCAGAAAAAAACGAAAAAGCGTGCTCGACTTTGGTCGATGCACGAAAAACATGATGAAATCGTTCATGTTAGGTGCCGGGCATGGCGACCCGGCCACAAAACTGCCCCGCCGCCATAATGAAAAGGCGGGGCAAAACCTTGTGATCAGCGCGAGAAGGGCACGCTTGTGGTCAGCAGCCGGCCCGAATTGTTGAACTCGACCTGGAATTCGACGCGAATCGAATCGCCGACGAGGAAAATGCGCGAGCCGATGGCAACGTCATTGCCGCCGCGATCCCGCTGCCGCTCGACCAGGTCGAAGCCGATTTCATCGCCGCTCTGCTTGCCCACGGCAAGACCGGAAAAGCCGGCATTGGAGGTCATCACCGCTTCATAGCGGGCATTGTTGTCGGCATAGCCGATCGTGCCGGAAACCGACAGGTTCATATTCACCAGCGTGCAGCGGCCGGTATAGTTGATTTTGCCGGAATTTCCGGGGGTTACGGCCAGCCGGCAGCGGAACGGTTCGGGCTTGTCGCCGCCTTGCAGGATGCTTTCGCCGCGCCAGTTGCCGACATAGGAGGCGAGCAATGCCTGTTCGCCCGGCCCCGCCATTGCCGGCGCCGCCGCCAGGCCAACCAGCACCATCGCCATGCCAATGGCGCTTTTCCCACCCTTCACCACGTTATACCCTCTTGATCATAATTGTCCGCCCTGCCGGGCATGACTTCTTTAGTACTTCATCCAACAATGCCAGTTTAATATGATCGCGCAAAGATGCGGCATTTACGCTGCGTAGAACACTATCGCCGGAGGCAGCGTGCCAGCGCCCGAACACACCCCGCTTTCCGAAGTCCCTGTTGCCAAGAGGAAGGCGGCGCGCATGTCCAGCACTCCGATCATCACCGCCAGCAAGGTCGATTATAGCGTCGAGGTCGCGGGCAAGCCGCTCACCATTTTGCGCGGCGTCGACCTCACGGTGAACCCGGCCGAGGTCGTGGCCATTGTCGGCCCCTCGGGCAGCGGCAAGACCTCGCTGCTGATGCTGCTCGCCGGGCTCGAACGCGCCAGCGGCGGCCAGATCGAGGTCGGCGGCACCGATATCACCCGGCGCGACGAAGATGCCATGGCCGTCTTCCGTCGCAACACGCTCGGCATCGTCTTCCAGAGCTTTCATCTCATTCCCTCGCTGACCGCGCTCGACAATGTCGGCCTCGCCCTCGAAATCGCCCGCCCCGACATGAAATTGAGCGATGTGCGCGCCGAAGCTGCCGCCGCGCTCGAAGCCGTCGGCCTCGGCAAGCGCCTGGACCATCGTCCCTCGGCCCTGTCCGGCGGCGAGCAGCAGCGCGTCGGCCTCGCCCGCGCTCTCGTCACCAAGCCGCGCCTCCTCTTGGCCGACGAACCCACCGGCAATCTCGACCAGAAGTCGGGTGCCGTGGTGGTCGAACTCATGTTCAACCTCGCCCGCCAGAACGGCACCGCCGTCGTCATGATCACCCATGATGCGCATCTGGCCGAGCGCACCGACCGCACCTTCACCATGGAACAGGGTCAACTGACCGAAACCACGGGCAAGCCCTGATGCGCGCCATCTTCGCCGCGGCCCGCGTGGGCCTTAAGGAAATGGCCGGCGATTGGGCCCGCTTTTCCCTCCTCATCATCTGCCTTGCCGTCGGCACCGCGCTCATCGCCGGCGTGTCCGCGGTATCCTCGGCCATTACCCGCGCCGTCGATCAGAACGCGGCCCTGCTCATGGGCGGCGATCTCGAATTCACCCGCTCCGACCGCGCCGCCAATCCCAGTGAACTCGCCATTCTCGAACAGGCCGGCACCCTTGCCAGCGTCATCGAGACCAATCTGGGTGCCGAATCCCCCTCGGGCGAAGCCTTTGTCGATCTCGTCGCCGCCGGCCCCGGCTATCCCCTGCTCGGGGGCGTCGGCACCAGCGACAGCGAGGCTATGGTCTCGCCCTTCACCGCCCTCGAAGAGCGCAGCGGCACGTTCGGCGCCCTTGTCGATCCCGTCATGCTCGATCAGCTCGGCCTCAAGACCGGCGACATCATCACCATCGGCGGCACCGAATTCGACGTCCGCGGCACCCTCACCGGCCTCCCCGATGGCCCCGTCCGCGGCTTCCGCCTTGGCCTTTCGGCGCTTCTGAGCACCGATGGCTTTGCCAAGGTTTCCGACCGCACCTCGCCGCTGCCCGGCCTCGGCACCAATTTCCGCTATAAGCTTCTCCTCGCTTCCGACGACACCGAAGCCGAGCGCGAGCGTCTTGCCGGCGACCTCGGCGATGCCGGCTGGGAAATCCGCTCCGCCCTCGATGGCCTCGGCCCCATGCTGCGCTATTATGAGCTCTTCACCGGCTTCCTGATGGTGGTGGGCCTGGGCTCCCTCCTCATCGGCGGCGTCTCGGTCTGGAGCGTCATGTCCGCCTATATCGGGGAGCGCTCCGGCGTCATCGCCGTGCTCCGCAGCCTCGGCGCCGCCCGCTGGCGCGTCCTCGTGCATTTCCTCGTCCAGGTGCTGGCCCTCGGCCTTGTCGGCGTCGGCATCGGCATTGCCGTCGGCGTCACCATCGGCCTCGTCGTCCTGCCCGCCGTGGGCGAAGCCATCGGCATTCCGCTCGCGCGCGACATCGACCTTCTCGCCATTCTCGTTGCCGGGGCTGTCGGCCTTCTCACCGCCTTCGCCTTTTCCTATCTGCCCCTCGTTCAGGCGCAGATGGTCTCGCCGGCCAATCTCTTCCGCGCCAAGGGCCTCGGCGCCCCGCGCATCGACTGGCGCCGGTTCTTGGCCTCTGCCGAACTCCTGCCGCTGGTCCTTGCCATTCTCCTGTTCTTCTGGCTCGCGGTTATCCTGACCGGCGATCTCACCCTGGTCCTCGCCTTTGCCGGCGCGGCCATCAGTGCCGCCGTGCTGCTCCAGCTCGGCAGCCGCCTCGCCCTCATCGGCCTTGCCAGACTGCCTGCCATCCGCTGGCGCCCGCTGCGCCAGTCGCTCCGCGCCATTGTCGGCACGACGCGAAATTCCTCCGCCGTCGTCACCGCCGTCGGCCTTGCCATGGTCATTCTTGTCGTCGTGCAGGTCCTTGCCATCAATCTGCGCAACGAATTCCTCGGCGCCTCGGTCTTCGATGCCCCGACCCTCGTCGCCTCCGATCTCTTCCCCGACGAAATGCAGAGCCTTGAAGCCGCGGTCGGCCCCGAACACGGCATTGCGCTCGTCACCGCCACGCCTATGCTGCGCGGCACCGTCATGACCATTGCCGGCAACCCGATCGAAAACCTCGCCGCCAATGGGCCGGAAGCCGCCTTCCTGCTCTCGGGCGAGATCCCCATGACCTATCGCTCGGTCCTGCCCCCGGCCTCCCGGCTCGTGGAAGGCCAGTGGTGGCCCGCCGATTATACCGGCCCCGCCCTCGTCTCCCTGCACCAGAATCTGCGCCAG
>DATMSG010000300.1:0-4449 GCA_035565515.1 Devosia sp. | reverse complement strand
GAAACTCACTCGGACTGATCCCCACCTTCTGCCGAAAATGATGCCGCAGCGTGTGCGCGCTCCCAAAGCCCACCGCTTCCGCCACATCCTCCATCCCCGGATTGCCCTGGGTAAGAAGGCGCTTCGCCTCGCCAACCCGCTCATCGGCCAGCCAATCCCCCGGCGTCTGCCCCGTCGCCTCGGCAAACCGCCGCAAGAACGTCCGCAGGCTCATCCCCATTTCGCCCGCCATCCGCGCCACCGTCCAATCGGCCTCGAGACTTCCGCGAACCGCCTCCAATAGCGGCCCGATTTCCGTGCCCTCCCGCACCCCCACCGGCCGCTCCAGAAACTGCGCCTGACCACCGGCCCGATGCGCCGGCATCACCAGCCGCCGCGCCACCGAATTGGCCGCCGCTGCCCCAAAATCCTGCCGTACCACTTCAATCAGCAGATCGATCCCCGCCGCGCTCCCGGCGGACGTATGGATCCGGTCGTGAATCCGATAGAGCGAAGCATCATCCACCGAAATATCCGGATACGCTCCCGCAACTTTGCGGCATAGCGCCAATGTGTCGTCGCCGTTCCGCCAGCCAGCAACCCCGTCGCCGCCAGCACAAACGCCCCCGAACAGATCGAAGCCAGCCGCGCTCCCCGCGCATGCGCCGCCCTCAATTGCTCCACCAGCGCCTCCGGCACCGGCGCATCGGCACCCTTCCACCCCGGCACGACGATAATATCCGCCTCGGCCAGGATTTCGGGCCCATGATCGGCGACAACCGTCAGCCCGCCATGCGCCCGCATCGGCCCCTCATCGACCGCGCAACTGGCAAACCGATACCAGCCAGTCCCCATTTCCGGCCGCGATAGCCCGAAGATTTCGGCCACAATGCCGAATTCAAACGTGCAAAGCCCATCATAGAGCAGGGCGACAACAAGGGGACCGGTCAAGTTTGGCATAATCTCTACGCATATTGTCATTCATGCCAATTTTCAATCGCGCGAGGCGCCCCTAATCAGAAGGGGAAGGAGAAAATCATGCCCACTACCGTCACCGCCACGCCCGCCGCCCCCAGCGTCCTCGCCCGCGAGCACTTTGCTGCCCAATTTGCCTTTGAAACCGATTGCTGGGACGTCCACGACGCCCTCGCCAAGGGCCCGGACTTCGTCCTCCTCGACGTCCGCAGCCCCGCCATGTTCGCCGCCGGCCACGTCCCCGGCGCCATCAACCTGCCTCACGGCAAGATCATCCGCTCCAGAATGGAAAACTACCCAGCAGACACCCTCTTCGTAACCTATTGCGCCGGCCCTCATTGCAACGGCGCCGCCCGCGGCGCCCTCCGCCTCGCCGAACTGGGCCGCCCGGTAAAGATCATGGCCGGCGGCATCACCGGCTGGATCGACGAGGGATTTGAATTGGAAAAGAGCGAGGAAGCGGCGGCATAACTGCGCGCCTCTGTGCGCGATACCCGCCCACCCACCGGCTGTCACCCCGGCGAAGGCCGGGGCCCATCCCCGGCGGGATGTGGCCTCGGCAGTTCAGTTAGCGCAATCGCATCTCAAGATAGACCCCGGCCTCCGCCGGGGTGACATCGAGACAATGAATGCGTCAGCGCCTCGTTACCAATCCACCTGACAAACCACGCCATCGGGCCCAAACTGCATGCTGTCCTTGGTGTATTGGAATATCTCCAGCTTCACCCCGCTCGGGTCCGCCAGCCAGCACTGCCAGGTATGATCCACGCCCAGTTTCTTCGGCGTCACGGCCACGCCCTTGCTCTTGGCATTCGCCATGAAGGCGTCGATATCGTCGGTTTCGAAGCAGATGTGATTAATCTGGTTGCTCTCCTCGAACCGCGACTCCCCCTTCAAAAACACCTCCACAAACGTCCGATTGCCGAAATCGAGATAAAACCCGATCCGATCCTCGCCGCGCCTGAAGTCGAACTTGGGCTTGATGCCGATGACATCGCGATAAAAAGCCTCCACGGCGTCGAGATCGCGAGCAAAAATACAGGTATGCGCCACCTGCTTGACGAGGGGTTGGGTCATGCTTCTCCTCCGGAATCGATAGGCTGGACAGCCTTCCTTGACATGTTAGGACAGGGCGCTGGCATGAACCAGCCGAGGGAGAGAAAATCATGGCGCGCGTTGTCGTTATTGGGGCCACCGGCCACATCGGAACCTATCTCGTGCCGCGCCTCGTGCGCCTCGGCCACAATGTCGTCGCCGTCACCCGCGGCACCTCGAAACCCTATTTGCCCGACCCCGCCTGGTCCCAGGTCGAAAGCATAACGCTCGATCGCGAGGCGCTGGAGCGTCAGGGCAGTTTCGGTTCCACCATCGCCAATCTCCAGGGCGACGTGGTCATCGACAATATCTGCTTCACCCTCGACAGCGCCCGCCAGCTGGCCGAAGCGCTGCGCGGCAAGGTCCAGCACTTCCTCCATATCGGCACCATCTGGACCCACGGCCCCTCAGAAGTCGTGCCGACCCCCGAGGATGTCATCAAGCGTCCCTTCGGCGACTACGGCATCCAGAAAGCTGCCATCGAGGCCTATCTGCTCGATCTCGCCCGCCGCGAGAATTTTCCTGCCACCGTCGTTCATCCCGGCCACATCGTCGGCCAGGGCTGGACCCCGCTCAATCCCGCCGGCAATGGCGACCTGGCCGTGTTCGAAACCATCGCCCGCGGCGAGCGGCTCGAACTCCCCAATATCGGCATGGAAACGGTCCATCACATCCACGCCGACGACATCGCCGTCCTGCTCATCCAGGCCATGACCAATTGGAGCGTCGCGGTCGGTGAAGCCTTCCACGCCGTCTCGCCCGGCGCCGTCACGCTTCGCCACTATGGCAGTTCCATTTTCCGCTATTTCGGCCATGAGCCCAATCTCGCCTTCGCCCCCTGGGAGGAGTGGAAATCGCGCCAGACTCCAGACAATGCCAGTGCCACCTGGGAACACATTTCGCGCAGCCCCAATTGCTCCATCGAAAAGGGCCGCCGCCTGCTCGGCTATTCCCCGCGCTATTCGTCCCTCGCCGCCGTCGAACAGTCGCTCGCCTGGCTCGTCGCCAATGGTCGCATAACGGCCTAAAAGGGCAGGGCGGGGCAGTATTTTTGCGCGCCCCTCTTTCATCTGTCACACGGCCCGTCTAGACAGGCTTCACACCCAGAAAACTGCCCCGAAGGGAATTTCCATGTCATCCATCATCCATGTCCAGGGTCGCCAGGTTTACGATAGCCGCGGCAATCCCACCGTCGAAGTCGATGTGGTGCTGGATGACGGCAGTTTTGGCCGCGCCGCCGTTCCCTCGGGCGCCTCGACCGGCGCCCATGAAGCCGTCGAACTGCGCGATGGCGGCAAGAAGTACAACGGCAAGGGCGTCACCCAGGCCGTCGAAAACGTCAATACCGCAATCTTCGAAGAAATCCAGGGCATGGACGCCCTCGATCAGCTCGGCGTCGATCAGGCCATGATCGATCTCGACGGCACCCCCAACAAGGGCCGTCTCGGTGCCAATGCCATCCTCGGCGTTTCCCTCGCCGTCGCCAAGGCCGCCGCCGAATCGAGCGAACTGCCGCTCTATCGCTATGTCGGCGGCCCCAACGCCCATGTCCTGCCCGTCCCGATGATGAACATCATCAATGGCGGCGAGCATGCCGATAACCCGATCGACATGCAGGAATTCATGATCCTGCCCGCCGGCGCCGAAAGCTTTGCCGATGCCGTCCGCATCGGTTCGGAAATCTTCCACACCCTCAAGAAGGGTCTTTCCGCCGAAGGCCACAACACCAATGTGGGCGACGAAGGCGGCTTCGCGCCGAACCTCGCTTCGGCCGATGAAGCCCTGGGCTTCATCATGCGCTCCATCGAAAAGGCCGGCTACAAGCCGGGCGAGGACATTTTCCTCGGCCTCGATTGCGCCGCCACCGAATATTACAAGAACGGCAAGTACGAGATGGTGGGCGAGGGCAAGTCGCTCTCCTCCGAGGAAAACGTGAAATTCCTGGCCGATCTCGCCGCCCGCTACCCCATCATCACCATCGAAGACGGCATGGCCGAAGACGATTGGGATGGCTGGAAGGCTCTGACCGACGCCATCGGCAAGAATGTCCAGCTCGTGGGCGACGATCTCTTCGTCACCAATACCGCGCGCCTCGTTTCCGGCATCAAGATGGGCACCGCCAATTCGATCCTGGTGAAAGTCAACCAGATCGGCTCGCTGTCCGAAACGCTCAACGCCGTCGAGACCGCCCACCGCGCCGGCTACACCTCGGTCATGTCCCACCGCTCGGGCGAAACCGAAGATTCCACCATTGCCGACCTCGCCGTCGCGCTCAATTGCGGCCAGATCAAAACCGGCTCGCTCTCGCGCTCCGATCGCCTGGCCAAGTACAACCAGCTCATCCGCATCGAGGAGCAGCTCGGCTCCTCGGCCAAGTACGCCGGCTATTCGGTCGTCAAG
>DATMSG010000299.1:0-3166 GCA_035565515.1 Devosia sp. | reverse complement strand
AGTTACTGGGTGATATTGCTCTTGAGCTCGCCGATCATCTGATTGGCAGCGTCTTCGGCCGAAAGGCGGCCGAAGAGATATTCGGCAGTATAGCGGCGGAAAATATCGCGGAACGTGCCATAACCCGGCGGCGGCAGCGGGGTCGAAATGGCTTCCGGGCTGAGGGTGCCGATGAAGTTGGCGGCAACGGCATCGGTGGGGGTGAGATCGGGCGTGATCGCATCGCGCACATCGCTATTGGGCGGGGTGCCGCGCACGATCAGGAGCGTCTTGCCCGCGTCGATGTCGTTGACGATGAAGTCGAGCAGCGCCTGGGCTTCCGCCGGATGGGCGGAGCGCGACGAGGCCGACCAATATTGCGCAACCCCGATCGACATCTGATGGGCGCCGGCTTCGCCGGTCATGCTGGGCAGGCGCAGCAGCGCCAGATCTTCGCCCGACGCCTTGGCAAGGGCGGTGAACTGGGCGGAGGCCCAGAAGCCCATGGCTGCGGTATTGGTTGCCGAAGGGGTCTGCTCGAGGGGAAGGGCGGTCACTTCCGAGGAGGTTTCTGCGCCATAGGAGCCGCCTTCGTCGATGATCTTCTTGGTCAGTTCGAGATAGGAGACGACGTCTTCGGGCTCGATCAGGATATTGCCCTGGGCGTCGTAAACCTGCGAGCCGTTCTGGCGAAGATAGGCTTCGAACGAGGTGAGGTCGGTGCCCAGCGCCTGGGTGCCGACGGTGCCGGCAGGGCTGCCATCGGTAATGGCCTTGGCGATGGCAGCAAAGTCATCCCAGGTCCAGGTCGCATCGTCGGGCAGAGGGACGTTGGCGGCCTCGAAAAGGCTCTTGTTGGCAACGATTGCGGTTGCCGACAGGCCCGAGGCCACGGCCACCTGCTGACCCTCGATATGGGCGGCCTGGGTGGTGGCGGGATCGAGTTTGGTCAGATCGACCGCATCGAGATTGAGCAGGGCGCCGCCCGATGCCAATTGCGATACATATTCGACCGGCAGCTGGATGACGTCGGGTGCATCATTGGCTGCGATCTGGGTCGAAAGCTTGTCCATATAGCCATCGAATGGCAGGGCTTCAGCCTCGACATCGATATTGGGATTGAGCGCTTCGAACTGCTCGATCGCCTTGAGCGTTGCCGTGGTGCGTCCCTCCGAACCCCACCAGACCATGCGCAGGGTCACCTTGTCCTCGGCAAACGCAGCCGAGGCGAGCAGCGGCGCACTGGCCACGGCCGCCAACATGAGACTCTTCATCAGTTTAGACATTATTTTCCTCCTGAAGCAGATCTGCGGTGCTTCGCCGCATTACGGCCGTGGCAGGGCGAAAGCGCCGCCCACCACGCGATTGACGGGTTCGTCGAGATCGATCTCTCCGTCCGGCACGACCTCCGGAAAGGCACGCGAGGACGCTTGCGGCTTCCATCCAAGGCCAGGATCGGGTTCGTTGACGAAAAAGGGATTGGGGTTGTCCGACAGGGCATAGACCGTGCGGAAGCCGAGGTCGGGCAGATCGAGCCCGCAATCGACGAGGCGCGCCAGATCGTCCCGGTCGCAAAAATTGCGGGCGTCCCTGGACGATTTGGGCGGATAGGCGGTGCAGATGCGCACGACCAGGCATTGAATTCCATAACGGTCGTAGCAGTAGCGGCCATAGCTTTCGCCAAAGACCTTGGAGACGCCGTACATGGTGTCGGGCCGGACGGGGGCATCGAGGCGGATGGGGGTGTCGCGCGTGGGATGAAAACCCATGACGTGGTAGGATGAGGCGAAAATCACCCGGCCGACGCCGTGCCTGCGTGCGCTCTCGAAGATATTGCGCGTGCCTTCGATATTGGCGGCCTGAATGAGGGGCCAGTTCTGCTCGTTCGAGACGGCGCCGAAATGCACGATGGCATCGGCGCCCTTGACGAGGCGGTCCACGGCATCGGCATCGCCAAGGTCGGCTTCGACGACATCGCGCCCGTCGCCGGCGGCGCGGATGTCGGTGGCGATCACGCGACGGCCCGCGGCCAGCATGCGTGCATGCAGGTGGCTTCCCAATACGCCGGATGCGCCAGTCAGTAGCGTTGTTGTCATAAGCCCCGCCTCCCCGGCGGTGGGTCGGAAAATGGCGCCGGGTCGCGGCAGTGTCAACTAGAAATATGACTACTTTCGTCAAAAGCGCGTTGACTGGCCGGGTTAGGGCGTACTAATCCATTTGCGATATTACTAATTTGGGAGAGGCCAGGTGGATTTCACCAAACTCAAGGCGGCGGTCGGCAGCAAGCTGCTCTCGTTTCCCGTTACGGACTTCGGTTCGGACGGCAATTTCGATGCCGGGTCCTATGCCGACCGGCTGCAATGGCTGTCGTCCTATGACGTGGGTGCCTTGTTTGCCGCGGGCGGGACAGGCGAGTTCTTTTCCATCGGCATGGATGAATATGACGCGGTCATCCGGACGGCGGTCGACAATAGCTCGCCTGAAGTGCCGGTGATTGCCGGCGTCGGCTATGGCACGCGCATTGCCGTCGATCTGGCCCGCCGCGCCCAGGCCGCGGGCGCGCAGGGTATTCTGGTCCTGCCGCACTATCTGATGTTCGCCGAGCAAGAGGGGATCGAGGCGCATATCTCGGCCATCTGCGAAGCCGTCGATATCGGCGTCATCTACTATGCGCGCGACAATACCCATCTCAATCCCGACACGCTCTCCCGCCTCGCCGAACGCCATCCCAATCTCATCGGCTACAAGGATGGGATCGGCGATGTGCAACTCATGGTGCGCGTGGCGCAGGCCCTGGGCGACCGGCTCATCTATGTCGGCGGCCTGCCGACTGCCGAGGTCTTTGCCCAGCCCTATCTCGAAATGGGCGTGACGACCTATTCCTCGGCCGTCTTCAATTTCGTGCCCGATCTGGCGCTCGAATTCTACGCGGCCGTCCGTGGGCGCGATCAGGCAGTGATCGACCGGTTGCTCAAATCCTTCTTCCTGCCCCTGATCCAGCTGCGCGATCGCAAGCGCGGCTATGCCGTGTCGATGATCAAGGCGGGCGCCGCGCTGGTCGGCAAGCCGGCCGGTCCGGTGCGCAGCCCGCTGATCGAACTGGACAGCGCCGACCGCGCCGCTCTCGCAGACCTGATTTCGGCTCACCGCCGCTGAGTTGCTCCTCCCGAGCGTAAAAAGGCCCGGC
>DATMSG010000298.1:0-5774 GCA_035565515.1 Devosia sp. | reverse complement strand
ATTTTCCACATCACCAATGACCGCGCCCATATCTGGGACGACATCCAGAAGGCCATTGCCCGCTTGCTGGGCGTTGAAGCCCGGATCGTGCACGTCCCGACCGACACGCTTGTCCGCTACAATCCCGAATGGGTCGGCCCGCTGCTTGGCGACAAGGCCTGGACGGCCATTTTCGATAATTCCAAGATCAAGGGCGTGGTCGGCGACTTCTCCTGCGCGGAGAACCTGGATGAGATTCTGGCCGAGCCAATCGCGCACCTTAAGCAGCGGCTGGCAACGAGCCGCCCGCCCAAAGGCGATTTCGATGCGCTGATAGACCGCATCTGCGCGGCCCAAACGGCTTTGGGGTAGTCGGGCGGCCCAAGCGGCTGTCAAAAAAAAAGGCCTCTGCGCCGCCCAAACGGTAAGTCGGCTCCCGCCGTCGGCATCGAGGCCCCGGCAATGCATTGTTGCCGAAGCCAAGCGCCAGCTTTACGGGCGACCGACGGGGCCTCGGCTGAGATCGCGCCTATGGTTCGCGCCTCTCGATGCTCGAAGGCTTTGACGGGCATGCCGAACAGGCCAATATCCGCGTCCGCCGCTATGGCGGTCGCAACGTGCCTTATGGTACGGCCGCTGCATACCTCAAGGCCGCAGAGTAAAATCATGAGCTTGCCCCGAACGCCGACATTTCGCCTCGATGGAAAACGCGCCCTCGTGACCGGAGGAACGCGCGGCATCGGGCTTGGGGCGTCCGTGGCTCTCGCTGAAGCCGGAGCCGAAGTGACGGTGGCGGCGCGCACGGCGGGCGATGTCGAGCGCGTGGTGAACGCCATGGCCGATGCCGGTCTTTCGGCCGAAGGCGTTGCCCTCGACATCACCGATTTCGACGCCGTGCGGGCCTTTGTCGAAGAGAGCGAGCCGTTCCATGTGCTGGTGAATTCCGCCGGTACTGCGCGGCATTCCGCCATCGGCGGCATCACCGAGCCGGACTATCAGGCGGTGATGCAGCTCAATCTCGCCGCGACGATCTTTGTCTCGCAGGCCGTGGTCGGAAAATTGCAGGCAACGGGGCAGGGTGGCTCGATCATCAATATCTCTTCGCAGATGGGTCATGTCGGTGGCCCCAATCGCGCCGTCTATGCTGCCAGCAAACATGCTGTTGAAGGCCTCACCAAGGCCATGGCTATCGAACTGGGCGCCAGCAATATTCGTGTGAATACGGTGTGTCCGACCTTTATCGAAACCGAGCTGACGTCGAAGAACCTGAGCGATCCTGAATTTCGCTCCTGGGTTCTATCCAAGATCAAGCTTGGGCGACTTGGCCGGGTGGAGGACATTATGGGACCAATCGTTTTCTTGGCCTCCGAGGCGGCGGGTCTGATTACCGGCGCGGCGCTGTTGGTGGATGGCGGATGGACAGCGGAGTAAAAAGCCGGGAGTGACCTCCTCACAGGTGGCGCGCATGATTAGGGCCGGTGCCGCGCACCAGCCCTCTTGGTTTGATGATGCACCTCGATGCCGGGGTCGGAGCGCTCACGGCGCCATCTGGAAGTCCTTCGGGCCGTCCCAGTTTGGCTTCGGATCCTCGTTCGGTGCATCCGCGATATCCTTTGGCCCCATGAAGCCGCCGCCGCCGCCGTTGCCAGGAGCAGCAGAGCTGTCGTCGCTGGAGAGCGAGGCCGTGTAGCCGGCAGGAAGGGTGCCGATCACGCGAATGACGGCAATCTGGTTCTCAATTCCCGGCCATGTACAGATGGCCTGGCGAACATCGAAATAGTCGCAGGAGACCGGAACGGTGGGTGTCTGGCAGCTTACGGACTGACCGGCAGCCGAGAAGACGCCATCATGGCGTTCGCACCGATATTCGAAAGCATCGACGGTGCTGCTCATCAGGCGGGTAGCGGCCTGAGCCGGCGAGGCAATAGCGGCAATGCCGGCCATGGCCACAATGAGGGAAATGGTGGTCGAGAAGATTTTGGTCATTTCGTCATCCTTGGTTTGCACTGGCTGAGTGCGTTTTTCGATGACGGGGGTAATAGCGAGCCCGAGTTCACGCTGCCGTGAACCAGCTGTTTAGCCTGGGTTCATGCGCAAATGGGGGTGTTGCAGCTCTTGCTGGATTGGGCCGCTACGGACTTTGAGCCACCGGGCCTGGAGCAATCCGATCAAACGCGCGGCAGTTATTTTGGCGTGGGGAACGCTGGCGGCGGGGAGGTCTAGATGGGTTGAAGCTTGCTGGAAGGCCGATGCCCGTATCGGCCGAACCGGGAATGCCGCAAAGGCCCGCAAATCCCGGAAAATACACGAAATTGTCAGCTCTCAAGCTGCGCCAAGTTCGAGATGCGAATGGTCGGAGTACAAAGATTCGAACTTTGGACCCCCGGTTCCCAAAACCGGTGCTCTACCAGACTGAGCTACACTCCGACATCGTGCCCTTCCGTTAGCCTGTTCGGCATCAAAGGGCAAGGGCGCCAATGCGATACGCCCCGCTATTGACGGGATCGTTGCATCCGACCAAATAGGCGCATGGTTGACCTGAGCAAACGCTGGCCCTTGGGGCTCGATCGGCGAAATTGGCCTGACTATCTGGCCTTTTTCATCCTGACGCTGTTCGTTTTGCTGTTCTTCGACGTCTATGCATCGCGCAGCGCCATAGAATGGGACGTCGAATGGCGGCAGCCATTCCAGTTCGTCACCCATTTTGGGCTGTCCGACTGGGTGCTGATACCGAGTGGAATCATTTTTCTCCTGAGCTTTGCGATCTATCGCTTCTTGAAGCGAGTGTCGCGCTGGCGCCTCGCGCTCTATGAACTGGCGCTGGTTTCCGGCTTCGTCTTTGCCGCCGTGGGTGGCACCGGCATTTTGGTCAATCTCTTGAAGCGGCTTTTCGGGCGTGGCCGCCCGGCGGTGTTCGAAGAATTCGGCGCCTTCGACTTCCAGTACCTGCTCAATGACTGGACGTTTCAGAGCTTTCCATCGGGGCACTCGACCACGGCAATGGCGACGGCGGTGGTCGTGGGGTTTCTTGCCCCGCGCTTCTTCCGGCTCTTCCTGATTGTTGCGCTGGTGACCGGCGTTTCGCGTGTCGTTGTGGGTGATCACTACCCGACCGATGTGCTGGCCGGCTTCGCCCTTGGGGCCGTGGGCACCTATGCGGTGCGCAATTATTTTGCCCGCCGGCGCTGGCTGTTTCAGACCATGCCGGACGGGCGCGTTCGTTTCCGTGGGGTGCCGGCCCTGCGCCGGCTGCTTCAGCGCGCCTCGGCGTAGCGCGCGAAGCCGGCGCTGAGGTCGGCCTTCAGGTCGTCCATGCCTTCGAACCCGATATGCAGACGGAAGAGATTGCCCTCGTTCGTCCACGGCACCGCCGTGCGATTCCGGCTGATTTTTACCGGCAGGCAAAGGCTTTCAAAGCCGCCCCAGGAATAACCCATCGAAAAAAGCGTCATATTATCGACGAATGCGGCAACCGCTTCGCGGGGCGCCGGCTTCAGCACGAAGGCGAACAGACTACCCGAGCCGGTGAAATCGCGCTTCCACAGGGCATGGTCGGGATGGCTCGGCAGGGCAGGGTGCAGCACCGAGGCGACTTCGGGCTGCTGCTCAAGCCAGCGGGCGATTTCGAGCGCCCGGTCCTGATGCGCCGCCATGCGAATGGCGAGGGTTTTGAGCCCGCGCGAGACGAGATAGGCATCGTCACCCGAAGTGAAGAAGCCGAGCAGCGCGCGCACGCGCTCGACATCGGCCCAGGCTGCTTCTGTGGTGGAAATCGTGCCGGCAAAGGCGTCGGAATGCCCGACGAACATCTTGGTGCCGGAGTGCACGACGATGTCGGCGCCAAGCGCGAGGGGCTTGTGATAGAGCGGGCTCGCCCAGCTATTATCGACGATCAGCCGGGCATTGTTGGCACGGGCTGCCTGGGCGATCGCCGGAATGTCCTGCATCTCGAAGGTCAGCGAGCCCGGACTTTCGGCGAGCACCGCCCGCGTATTGGGCCGCATGAGATCGGCAATGCCGGCGCCGATGCGCGGATCATAATAGCGCGCCGTAATACCCATGCGGGCGAGATAGCCATCGGCGAATTTACGGCCCGGTTCATAGGCGCTGTCGGTGATCAGAATATCGTCGCCGGTCTGGAGGCAGGACAGCATGGCAATGGTGATGGCGGCAAGGCCCGACGGCACGAGCTTGGTACGATAGGCGCCCTCGAGGGCCGTCACCACTTCCTCGACACCCTCGGTAGTCGGATTGCCCGCGCGTCCATAAAGGAAACGCTGCTTTTGCGCGTCGAGATCGTCCAGCGTTTTGAAGAGCACGGTGGAGCCGCGATAGACCGGCATGTTGACGAAACCGAACTGGCTGTCGGGGTCGCGTCCGGCATGGGTCAGGATGGTTTCGATGGAGGGCGGGTTTGAAGAAGAGGTCATGCCGGCTCTGTGCTCAAAAACGGATCAGTTTCTTGGTCTGGCTAAAAAAGAGACAGAATTGCTGTCCCAATACGCCTTCTACCCTTGACGTTGTCGCCGATAGGCGCTTGCATGCTTAACAGCATCTCGCCGCCACACAAAGGCAGCGGGTGTCGCCGGAGACACCGAAACGAAAGTTCGGAAGAAACTCCGGGATAAGAGGGTCAGGAAACAAAGGGCAATAATATGCAAAAACAGCTCGTAGCGCTTACAGCAACGGCGATACTGGGTTTTACGGCGGTCTCGGCTCAGGCCGCCATTTTGGATGACGTCAAGGCAAAGGGATATGTGCAATGCGGCGTGACCGGGGGTGTGCCCGGCTTCTCCGCTCCCGATTCTAACAATGTGTGGACCGGCATCGAAGTCGATTTCTGCCGCGCTCTTGCTGCCGCTATTTTCAACGACGCCGAAGCTGTGCGCTATACCTCGCTGACCAGCCAGGAGCGCTTTACCGCGCTCTCGTCCGGTGAAGTCGATGTGCTTTCGCGCACCACCACCTGGACTATGAGCCGCGACACCCAGCTCGGCATCAGCTTTGTCGGCACCATGTTCTATGACGGCCAAGGCTTCATGGTCCGCAAGGCCGATGGCATCGATTCCGCGCTCGATCTCAGCGGCGCCGCCATCTGCATCGAGTCGGGCACTACCACCGAACTCAACGCCGCCGACTACTTCGCCGCCAATGGCATGGAGTTCAATACGGTCGTGTTCGTGGACCAGGACGAAGTGGTGAAGGCCTATGAAGACGGCCGCTGCGACGTCTACACCACCGACTCTTCGGCTCTCGCTGCCGAACGTTCCAAGTTCTCCAACCCCGATGATCACATCATCCTGCCCGAAATCATCTCCAAGGAGCCGCTTGGCCCTGTGGTTCGCGCCGGCGATACCCAGTGGTTCAATCTTGCTCGCTGGACCTATTTCGCGCTGCTCGAAGCCGAAGAACTGGGCGTGACGTCGGCCAATGTCGATGAAATGCTCGGCTCCGACAATCCGGCCATCAAGCGCCTGCTCGGCGTCGAAGGTGACTTCGGCACCCCGCTCGGCGTGACCAAGGACTGGGCCTACCAGATCATCAAGTCCGTCGGTAACTATGCCGAATCCTACGAACGCAACGTTGGTCCGTCCACCCCGATCGGGCTTGAGCGTGGCCTGAATGCCCTTTGGAAAGACGGCGGCATCCAGTACGCCCCGCCGATCCGCTAATCTGAACGAATTGCGCCGGCGCCCCAAAGTGGGCGCCGGTCTGTTTGTTCTGTCACCTATGGCGCCTCGAAAGGGCACATAGCGGTTATTTGCGGCCAAGGGACAGCATCATATGACCACTCG
>DATMSG010000297.1:0-13401 GCA_035565515.1 Devosia sp. | reverse complement strand
GAAGCTCGTGAACAGGGGATGGGGTTCGAAGGGTTTTGATTTCAGTTCGGGGTGGAACTGGACGCCGATGAACCACGGGTGGTCGGTGCGTTCGACGATTTCGGGCAGCTTGCCATCGGGCGAGACGCCGGAGAACAGGAGACCGTTCTTTTCGAGGAGCTTGCGGTAATCCATGTTCACTTCGTAGCGGTGACGATGGCGTTCCGAAATGCGGGTCGAGCCGTAGATGTCGGCGACGCGGGAACCGCGGGTGAGCTGGGCGGGATAGGCGCCGAGGCGCAGGGTGCCGCCGAGATCGCCCGAAGTGTCGCGCTTCTCGGTTTCGTTGCCCTTGACCCATTCGGTCATCATGCCAACGATCGGCTCCTTGGTGGGGCCGAATTCGGTGGAGGAGGCCTGCTTGATGCCGGCGGTGTTGCGCGCGGCTTCGATGCAGGCCATCTGCATGCCGAAACAGATGCCGAAATAGGGCACATCCTTTACGCGCGCGAAGCGGGCAGCCTCGATCTTGCCCGCCGAACCGCGCTCGCCGAAGCCGCCGGGCACGAGGATGCCATGGACGTGTTCGAGATAGGGCGCGGGATCGTCGCGCTCGAAGACTTCGGAATCGATCCACTGCAGGTTGACCTTGACCTTGTTGGCGATGCCGCCATGGGTCAGGGCCTCGGAGAGCGACTTATAGGCGTCCTTGAGGCCGGTATATTTGCCGACGATGGCGATGTTCACTTCGCCTTCGGGATTGTGATAGCGGCGGGAGACTTCGTCCCAGGCGGACATGTCCGGCTCTGGCGCATCGGTGATGCCGAGCGCGGCGAGGATTTCGCGGTCGAGGCCTTCATTGTGATAGGCGACGGGCACGTCGTAGATCGAGGCGACGTCGAGGCCCTGGATGACGGCGCTCTCGCGCACGTTGCAGAAGAGCGAGAGTTTTTTCTTTTCGCCTTCGGGAATGGGACGATCGCAACGGACGAGCAGCACGTCGGGGGCGATGCCGATGGAGCGGAGCTCTTTCACCGAGTGCTGGGTGGGCTTGGTCTTCAGCTCACCGGCCGAGGGAATATAGGGCATCAGGGTGAGGTGGAGATAGGCGGCGTGGTTGCGCGGCAGTTCGTTGCCGAGCTGGCGGATGGCCTCGAAGAAGGGGAGGCCTTCGATGTCGCCGACGGTGCCGCCGATTTCGACGAGGACGAAATCGTAGTCCTCATTGCCTTCGAGGACGAATTCCTTGATCGAGTCGGTGACGTGCGGAATGACCTGCACGGTGGCGCCGAGGAACTCGCCCTTGCGCTCCTTGGAGAGCAGGTCGGAATAGATGCGGCCCGACGTGATGTTGTCGCGCTTGTTGGCCGCGCGGCCGGTGAAGCGCTCATAGTGGCCGAGGTCGAGGTCGGTCTCGGCACCGTCATCGGTCACGAAGACCTCGCCGTGCTGGGTCGGCGACATCGTGCCGGGATCCACATTGAGATAGGGATCGAGCTTCCTCAGGCGGACCTTATAGCCGCGTGCCTGCAGCACAGCGCCAAGCGCCGCCGAAGCCAAACCTTTGCCAAGGGAGGAAACCACGCCTCCGGTGATGAAAACGTACCGAGCCATGGGCAATCACCATAAGCCTATCATGAGCGATTCGCAGAGCCGAACAGATCGGTCCACACAAAAAGAAGAAGGGGATGTTTCCATCCCCTTTTTCGGCTGTTGCCTTGCGGCGGTTTAGTTGCCGGTTGTCGTGGCCGGCGCTTGCGTGCCGGTCGCGGGGGCCGGAGCTTGCTGAGTGGTTTCGGACGGAGCTTCCGGGGCCGCTGCGGGAACCGGCAGGTCGCTGGTCGGTGCAGGAGCCGCCGGAGTCGTCGCTGCCGGAGCCGGCGTCGTTGCGGGAGCCTGAGCGTCGGCCGGAACCGGAAGATCGGACGTCGTATCGCCCTGAAGCGCATTCAGCGCGTCAAGAACGTTGGACGGGGCGGAGCCATCTTCATTGGTCGTTGCGGCGCGATCGAGAATGCTCGAAGTGCCGCGATCGAATTCGTTGAGGATGGTGAGGCCAATAGCCGTGGCGAAGAACAGGGTTGCCAGGATTGCCGTGGTGCGGGTGAGAAGGTTTGCCGAACCACGCGCCGTCATGAGGCCGCCGCCGCCACCACCGCCGATGCCGAGCGCGCCGCCTTCGGAGCGCTGGATCAGGATGACGCCGATAAGGGCCACAACGATCAGCAGATAGACAACAATAAGGACGTTCGCCATGAGGTTTTGGTCTTCGCGTCAGTCAGAAAGGATGCGGCGTCATACACGCCTAAAACGGCAAAGGCCAGACCGTTGCCATGTTTTTCATAGCAACGACCCATGCCGCTCACTCATACCGCCGAGATAATGGTGTAAAAGTCTTTTGCCAAGAGGCTGGCGCCACCGACGAGGCCGCCATTGACATTCTCCACCGCGAGAATCTCGCGCGCGTTCACCGGCTTGAGCGACCCGCCATAGAGAATGCGCAGTTCCTCGCCGCGCGAACCGAAGCGATCGACGAGACGGGCGCGGATGCTGGCATGCATCTGGGCGATGTCGTCATTGCTGGGGGTGCGGCCGGTGCCGATGGCCCAGATGGGCTCATAGGCGACGATGACTTCGTGCTGGCCGGCACCATCGGGAATCGAGGCGGCGAGCTGGGCGGCGACGACGGATTCAGCTTCGCCCGCATCGCGCTGGGCTTCGGTTTCACCGACGCAGATGATGGGCTTGAGCCCTGCCCCGATGGCGGCTTCGGCCTTGGCGCGCACCTGTTCGTCGGTTTCGCCGTGATCGGCGCGGCGCTCGGAATGGCCGACGATGACGAACTGGGCGCCGGCATCGGCCAGCATATAGGCGGAAATATCGCCGGTATGGGCGCCGGAGGCATTGGCGTGGCAATCCTGGCCGCCGGCCATGATGCCGCTCGAAGCGCCCTGTGCCGCGACGGCGGCAACCAGGGTTGCGGGAGGACAGATGACCACAACAGCGCGCGGAGCCTCGCCGGTCGTCAACAAATGGGCCAGTTCATTCAGCTCGTCGAGCGACTGGGACACCCCGTTCATCTTCCAATTGCCGGCGATCAGCGGTGAGATGGTGGTCAATCTAGATACTCCTGCCTCTTGCGCCAAAGTGGGCTTTGCCCTAACCCCGGCTGTCGGAAAGTCTTACTAGTCTCAGGCGACCCCTGCGGTAAAGCCTCAGACCCTAAAACTGGAACGTTCGAAATGCTCGATGGTTTGCGTGGCTTTGCAAAATCCTGGCCGGGGAAAATCCTGGGGGCTTTTCTGCTCGTGGGCGTAGCCGGGTTCGGTATCAATAATGTGATCACCGATCTTGGCAGCAATACCGTCGCACGCGTGGGCGACCAGGAAATTACGTCGCGCGAATTCCTGCGGGCCTATCAGAGCCAGGCCAACAGCCTTGCCAACCAGATCGGCCGCGTGCCGACCGTGGCGGAAGCCGAAGCCCTGGGCCTGCCGACCTATGTGCTGATGAACATTTCGCAGGGCGCGGCGATGAATCTCCTCGCCAACCAGCTTGGGCTCGGCGTTTCGGACGACAAGCTGGGCCAGATGCTGCGCAGCGACCCCTCGTTCCAGGGAACGCTGGGCAATTTCGATCCCTCGGCCTTCACCAAGGTGTTGCAGGCAAGCGGCTGGACCGAATCCGAATATTTCGAAACGCGCGGCGCCGAAGCCAAGCGCGAGCAACTGGTCGGCGCGCTCTTTGCCGGCAAGACCCTGCCCAATGTGGCGCAGGACCTGATCAACGGCTATGCCGGGACGCAGCGCACGATCGACTATATCACGCTGACCGACGCCAATATCGAAACCCCGGCGGCACCGACCGAGGCGGAGCTGGCGGCTTACCTGACCGAGCACCAAGCCGAATACCGGACCGTGGAAACACGCAAGGTGCAGATGCTGGACCTGTCGCTGGCCTCGCTTGCCAAGACCAAAACCATCGAAGAAGGGGCGATCGCTGCCGAATATGAGCGCATCAAGGACACGCTGACCGTGCCGGAAAAGCGCACTATTGAGCAGGTGGTGCTCAATGCCGAGCAGCAGGCCGCTTTCGAAGCCGGGCTTGCCGCGGGCAAGGATTTTGCGACGCTGCTGACCGAAAACGGGCTGACGGCGACGAGCCTTGGCACGCTCACCCGGGCACAGGTGACCGATACGGCGCTGGCTGCGGCGGCCTTTGGGCTTGAACAGGGCGGCACGACTGTTATCGACGGGGTGACCGGCAAGCGTGCCGTGCATGTCTCGGCGATCCAGGCAACGGGCCAGCCGACGCTGGAAGAAGCGCGCGAGCAGATCGTGACCTCGCTCTCGATGGCGGCAGCGCGCGAGGACATCAACAACGTTCTCGACCAGATCGAAGAATTGCGCGCGGCTTTCCGGCCGCTGCCGGAAATCGCCCAGCGCTTCGGGCTCGACCTCTATGAGGCCGATGTCACGGCGGGCGGCACGCAGCTGCAAATCCTGCCCAATCTGCAGGCGGACGAGCGCAGCAAGGTGAGCCAGGCCATTTTCAAGGCGACGGCGGGCCAGTTGACGCCTTCGATCCCGCTGGCGGGCAATGCGCATCTGTTCTTCGATCTCGTCGAGGTGCAGCCGGCGCGCGACCAGACGCTGGACGAAGTGCGCGCGGACCTGACTGCGACGATGATTGCCGAGCGCACCAACAATGCGCTTCTCGCCAAGAGCAAGGAAATCGTCGATCAGTTGAAGGGCGGCGCGGCGCTTTCGGACGTGGCGCTGTCGCTCAACCTTTTCCCGCAGCTTTCCCCGCCCTTCTCGCGCTTCGGCTCGGACGATGGCAGCATCGATTCCACCATTGCGCAGGCCGCGTTCAATGGCGGGCCGGACCTCAAGGGTTCGGTGGTGAGCAGCACGGGCGAATTCCTCGTCTTCGAGGTGGTGGACAACACCGTGCCCACCGAGCCGCTTGAAACGGCGGCCGCCGACAACCTGCAGAACGAAGCCAAGAACGGGGTCTATGGCGACTTCGTCAGTGCCGTGCGTGACGATGCAGGCCTGAGGATCAACCAGCAGGCGCTGACGCAACTGCTCACTCTCAACTTCGGCCAGTAAGATAGGGTGTGTGGGAATTCAGTGATGACGGGCTGCAAACGGCGATTTTCTGCGCTTCCGATGCTCACGTACCAAACGTACGTTCCGCTCCGGTTCTCGAAAACCACCGTTTTCGCCTCGCCCTGACGTGAATTCCCGCACACCCTAGGCCGCTTTTCCACCAACCGTAGAGACCACGATGGGCGACGATTTTTCCACGCGTTTTGCAGAGCAATATGAAGCCGGCAAATCGCAGATCGTCTGGCGTCGCATCGTGGCCGATCTCGAAACGCCCATCGGGACCTATCTCAAGCTGGCACAGGAGCGGACCCATTCGTTCCTCCTGGAAAGCGTGCAGGACGGGACGACCCGCGGGCGCTATTCGATCATCGGGCTCTTGCCCGACCTGATCGTTCGGGTCGAGGACGGCACGGCCAGCGTCAACCGGCAGGCCCAGCTCGATCCCGATGCCTTCGAGGTGATGACGGAAAAACCGCTCGACGCGTTGCGGGCGCTGGTGGCGGAAAGCCAGATCGAGGTGCCGCCGGGGCTGCCGCCGCAATCGGCCGGGATCTATGGCTATCTCGGCTATGAGATGGTCCGCTATATGGAAGTGCTGCCCAACGGCAATCCCGATGATTTGCAGACGCCTGAAGCGGTGCTGATGCGGCCTTCGCTCCTGGCGATCTTCGATACGGTCAAGGATGAGCTGTATCTGACCGCGCCGGTCTATGTGAAAGCCGGGGTTTCGGCGCGGCAGGCGCTGGAAGCGGCGGAAGCGCGGATCGATGATGCCATCGTCCGGCTCGGCCGGGCGCTGCCGGCGACCCCTGCCCTACCCGATCTTGAATCCATCGAGGTGACCAGCAATACGTCGCGCGACGAATATTTCGAGATGGTCGCGCGGGCGAAGGATTATATCGCGGCGGGCGATATTTTTCAGGTGGTGTTGAGCCAGCGGTTTTCGGCCGATTTCACGCTGCCGCCGACGGCGCTCTATCGGGCGCTGCGCCGGACCAATCCCAGCCCCTACATGTATTTCCTCGATTTCGGGGATTTCGCCGTGGCGGGATCGAGCCCGGAAATCCTGGTGCGGGTGCAGAATGGCGAAGTGACCATTCGGCCGATCGCCGGGACGCGGAAGCGCGGGGCGACGCCGACGCGGGATAAGGAACTCGCCGAGGAACTGTTGAGCGATCCCAAGGAACTGGCCGAGCATCTGATGCTGCTCGACCTCGGGCGCAACGATGTGGGCCGCGTGGCGGAGACGGGTTCGGTGAAGGTGACCGACAAGTTCTTCCTCGAATACTATAGCCACGTGATGCACATCGTCTCGAATGTGGTCGGCAAGCTCGATCCGCAATATGACTTTGTGGATGCGCTGTCGGCGGGGTTCCCGGCGGGGACGGTTTCGGGCGCGCCGAAGGTGCGGGCGATGGAGATCATCGACGAACTGGAAAAATCGCGACGCGGGATTTATGGCGGTTGCGTAGGCTATTTCGGGGCCGATGGGACGATGGATACCTGTATCGTGCTGCGCACCGGGATCGTCAAAGACGGCAAGCTCTACGTGCAGTCGGGCGCCGGGATCGTGGCCGATAGCGTTCGCGAACTTGAGCAGCTTGAATGCGAGAACAAGGCGCGTGCCCTTTTCAGCGCGGCAGAAGAAGCGCTACGCTATGCCGGGGAAGCGGGAGTGGGACAGTGAACGAGTATTTTGGAGACCTCATGGTGAGCTTGTCGAACCACGAGGTCGGGTGTGCCGATGGCGCCACGCCCTCGTCCTTAGACGGGCTCAGGATGAGGTCTACTGGCACACTGCGATGGCGGGGTTGGTTCTGAACGCTTTCACCAGAACCGAACTCTTGAGGACAGGCCAAAAGAATGACCAAGACCCTCGTCATCGATAATTACGACAGTTTTACCTACAATCTCGTCCATTTCCTGGGCGAGCTCGGCGCCACGATGACCGTGCGCCGCAATGACAAGATCACGCTCGAAGAAATCGCCGCCATGGCGCCGGAGGCGATCGTGCTCTCGCCCGGACCGTGCACGCCGACCGAGGCGGGCATTTGCCTTGCGGTGATCGACCGGTTCAAGGGGCAGATCCCGATGCTGGGCGTGTGCCTGGGGCATCAGGCCATGGGCCAGGCGCTGGGCGGCGAGGTCATCCGCGCGCCGCATCTGGTGCATGGCAAGACCAGCAGGATCAACCATACCGGAAAGGGTATTTTCCGGGGGTTGAATGCTGGATTCGAGGCGACGCGGTATCACTCGCTGATCGTGAAGGCCGAGACGCTGCCGGATGTGCTGGAAGTGACGGCGACGACGGATGACGGGCTGATCATGGGCATGCAGCACAGAACGCTGCCGCTGCATGGGGTGCAGTTCCATCCCGAGAGCATTGCCAGCGAAAATGGCCATGCATTGCTGCAGAATTTTCTGAACATTGCCCGCGACTTCAACGGCAAGAGGGCGGCGTGATGGACATCAAGCAGGCTCTCCACAAGATTTCCGAAGGGCGCGACCTGACGGGCGAGGAGATGCGCGCGGTGATGCGCATCATCATGGCCGGCGAGGCGACACAGGCCCAGATCGGCGCATTTCTGATGGGAATGCGCGTCAAGGGCGAGACGGTGGGCGAGATCGCGGCGGCGGTTTCGATCCTGCGCGAGCAGATGGTGCCCGTTTCGGCCCCGGAAGGGGCGATCGATATCGTCGGGACCGGCGGGGATGGCGTGGGAAGCCTCAATATTTCCACCACGACCTCGCTGGTGGTCGCGGCAGCGGGAGTGCCGGTGGCCAAGCATGGCAACAAGGCGCTGTCTTCGCGCTCGGGAGCCTCGCAGGTGCTCGAGGCGCTGGGGGTCAAGCTGGACCTGAGCCCGGACGAAATCGGCAATACGATTGCCAATGCGGGCATCGGCTTCATGTTTGCGCCGAGCCACCATCCGGCGATGCGCCATGTGGGACCGGCGCGCGGCGAAATGGGGGTGCGGACGCTGTTCAATCTTCTGGGGCCGCAATCCAATCCCGCAGGCGTGCGGCGCTATCTGCTGGGGGTTTATTCGCAGCAATGGGTGGAACCGGTGGCAGCGGCGCTGCTGGCGAACCGGGCGATCAAGGCCTGGGTGGTGCATTCGAGCGAAGGGCTCGACGAACTCTCCACCTCGGGGCCGAACTTCGTCGCCCAAATCGCCAATGGCGACTTGCGCAGTTTCGAGCTGCATCCCGAACAGGTGGGATTGAGCGTGACCGACCCCAAGGGGCTCCTCGGCGGCGAGCCGGCGGAGAATGCAGCGGCGATGATGGCGCTGTTTGACGGGGCGCCGGGCGCCTATCGTGATACGGTGCTGCTCAATGCCGGGGCGGCGCTGCTGGTTGCGGACAAGGTGACATCAATCGAAGATGGCATCGCCATGGCGCGCGACACGATCGACAGCGGCAAGGCAAAAGACACACTCGCCCGCCTCGTGGCGGTTTCGAACGGACGAGCGCAATGACCGATATTCTCAAGCAAATTGAAGCCTATAAGCGCGAGGAAATAGCGGCGGCAAAATCGATGCGGCCATGGGCCGAGGTCGTTGCCCAGGCGCATGACCAGCCGGCGCCGCGCGGATTTATGAAGGCGCTGAAGGACAAGCGCGCCAAGGGGCAATATGGCCTGATCGCCGAGGTGAAGAAGGCCAGCCCATCCAAGGGGCTGATCCGGGCCGATTTCGATCCGGCGCAGATTGCGCGGGACTATGAAACGGCCGGGGCGGCGTGTCTCTCGGTTTTGACGGACCGGCCGAGCTTTCAGGGATCGCCGAGCTATCTGATCGAGGCGCGGGCGGCGACGAAATTGCCGGCTCTGCGCAAGGATTTTCTGTTTGAAACCTATCAGGTGGCCGAGGCGCGATCCTGGGGGGCGGATTGCATCCTGATCATCATGGCGGCTGTCGGGGACGATGTGGCGCGCTATCTGCTCGACGCGGCGGAAGAGTGGGGCATGGATGCGCTGGTCGAAGTGCACGATCAGCTCGAGCTGGACCGGGCGCTGGCGCTGGATGCCAAGTTTATCGGGATCAACAATCGCAACCTGCGGACATTCGAGACGACGCTTGAAACGTCTGTGCAGCTTGCCGCGGGCGTGCCGAGCAATGTGCTGCTGGTGAGCGAGAGCGGGATCGTCAACCATGAGCATGTGCGCATGCTCGACGAAAAGGCAGGGATCGGCAATTTCCTCGTTGGCGAGAGCCTGATGCGGCAGGACGACGTGATCGCTGCGACGCGGGCGCTGCTGATGGGCGCGCCGGAAACGGTGCGCTGATGAGCGAGCGGCGCCTGACCCATCTCGATGCCAAGGGCGAGGCGCATATCGTCGATATCGGCGAGAAGGCGATCACGCGGCGGCGGGCGGTGGCGCAGGCGCGCTTGAGCGGCGAGGCCGAGACGATTACCACGATTCTCGGCGGCGGGCTCAAGAAGGGCGACGCGCTGGCCGTAGCACGCGTTGCCGGGATCATGGGCGCCAAGAAGACCAGCGACATCATTCCGCTTTGCCATCCGATCCCGTTGACCAAGGTGAGCGTCGAGATCGAGGGCGAGAACGAGACGACCATTCTCATCCGGACCACGGCGGAGACGACCGGGCAGACCGGCGTCGAGATGGAAGCGCTGACGGCGGCGACGACGGCGGCATTGACCCTCTATGACATGGCGAAAGCGCTCGACCGGGCCATGGTGATTTCCGACATTTGCCTTATGGAAAAATCCGGCGGCAAATCGGGTGATTATCGAAGAGAATCATGAGCCTGCTTCCGGTTGATGAAGCGTTGAATCGCATTCTGGCTGTCGTGCCGGACGTGGTTGACGAGAGTGTTGCGCTGGCCGATGCGGCGGGGCGCGTGTTGGCCAAACCGGTGGTGGCGAACCATGACCAGCCGCCATTCAATGCCAGCGCCATGGACGGCTATGCCATGCGGGCGGCGGATGTGGCCGAGGGCGTTTGGCTCAAGGTGATCGGCATGTCGCAGGCGGGGGCGGGCTTTGCCGGCGCCGTGGGTCCGGGCGAGGCGGTGCGGATCTTCACCGGGGCGCCGCTCCCCGAGGGCGCCGATACCGTCATCATGCAGGAAGAGACCGAGCGGAACGGGGATCTCGTGCGGTTCACGGCCCCTGCCCGGCTGGGCCATAGCGTCAGGCCGCGGGGGTATGATTTTGCGGTTGGCCGGGTGATTTTAGAGGCCGGGACGCGGCTCGGGGCGTTTCAACTGGCGGTGGCGGCGGCGGCCAATGCCGGGACGGTGACGGTCGCGAAGCGGCCGAAGATTGCGCTTCTGGCGACGGGCGACGAGCTGGTGCTGCCGGGGACGATGCTGGGGCCGGATCAGATCGTGGCCTCAAACAGTGTTGGGCTGGCGGCGTCGCTGGGGCCCTTTGCCGGGGCGGTGACGGATTTCGGGATTGCGCGGGATAGTCGCGGGGAACTCGATGCCGTGCTGGAGCGGATTTTTGCCAGCGATCCCGATGTGGTCGTGACGACCGGCGGGGCGAGCGTCGGGGAGCATGATCTGGTGCAGGCGGCGCTGATCGATCATGGGGTGGTGCTCGATTTCTGGCGCATCAATATGCGGCCAGGAAAGCCTCTGATGTTCGGGCGGCGGGGCAAGACCCTGGTATTCGGGCTACCGGGCAATCCGGTTTCGGCCATGGTGACGGCGGAGATTTTCGTGAAGCCGGCGCTGCGGCACTGGCTGGGGCTGGCCGAGGTGGAGCCGCTGTGGCTGCCGCTTTTGGGGCCGACGCCGGCCAATACAGCGCGGCGGCATTTTATGCGAGCCCGGATCGTGGCGCGGGATGGCGTCACCGGATTATTGCCGATCAACGAGACGGATAGCGGGCACACCTCGTCGCTGGCGGCGGCGGATGCGCTGATCGTGCAGCCGGAATTCGATCCGGGGCAAGCGGCGGGCACCGTGGTTTCGGCTATCAGGATCGGGGGCTGGTAAGCCCCGGCCTTGCGATGAGCGCCTGTGCTTCCGCCGTGGAAACAGACAGGCCCCCTCACCTGCTGTCCTTGCCATCGACCTCTTGCCATTCATCGAGAGACAGGATTTAGTAGAAATGAGGTACGTACATCAGAACGATATTATGACGCGTTTCTGATGCTGATGGGGGATCGACATGCAGGACATTGCCGAACGGGAAGACTATGCGGTGCGGGATGAAGAGGCGCTGAGGCGGCTTTATCCGGCGACGCATGATCTCGCTATTCAGAAGTTTCAGGGGGCGCTCGGCCGACATGCTCAGGAGTTCATCCGGCGCTCGCCGTTCCTTTGCATCGGCACGCAGGACATGAACGGCAGGGCCGATGTCAGCCCGCGTGGCGACCCGCCGGGCTTTGTCAGGATACTTGATCCCAAAACGCTGGCCATCCCTGATCGGCCCGGAAACAACCGGCTGGACAGCCTCTCCAATATCATTGCCAACCCAATTGTGGGGCTACTGTTCGTCATTCCGGGTTTTGACGACACGCTGAGGGTCAATGGGCGGGCGCGGTTGACGACCGATCCCGAGCTGCTGGGGACCATGGCTGTCAATGATCGTGTGCCGACCCTGGCGATCGTGGTGGAGGTGCAGGAGGTGTTCATGCACTGCGCCAAGGCGTTTCGGCGCTCGCGTCTTTGGGACCCGGCATTCCAGCAGGACCGCAAGAAAATGCCGTCGCTCATCAAGATCATCCTCGATGAGACGACGGGCGCGCCAGACGATACGGCGATGCAGGCGATCGATGCGGGGCTCGAAGAGGACTACAAGCGCACGCTCTATTGAGCGGGCACGGGACAGATCCCCCCATCCGGCGCTGCTTGTATTTCAAGGACGAACGGTGCTGCGTTGACGGTTGCGCCCACGCCATTGGAGCGCGGGTCTCAAGGTCTTCTCGCTTCGGCGGGCCCAATTGCCAAAGGGAGAGACAGAAAGAAAAGGCCGGGATTGCTCCCGGCCTTTTTTTGTTTTCAGTTCTTGTCGGCCGTGGCCTTGGGCTTTTTGGGCTTGGGGAGGGCCTTGGGCTTGGCTGGGCGCGGGGGAACCGCGATCAGTTCGAGCTTGGCCTCCGAGCCCTCGCCGACGACGGCCACCGTGACGGTGCCACCGTTGACCAGTTCGCCGAAGAGGACCTGATCGGCCAGCGGCTTCTTGACGTGTTCCTGGATCACGCGACCGAGCGGGCGCGCGCCCATGCGTTCGTCATAGCCATGTTCGGCCAGCCAATCGGCGGCTTCCGGGGTCAGGTTGATCGTGACGCCACGTTCGGCCAATTGGCCTTCGAGCTGCAGCACGAACTTTTCGACGACGCGGCGCACCACTTCGCGCGGCAGCGGCGCGAAGGAGATGATGGCGTCGAGACGGTTGCGGAACTCGGGCGTGAAGGTGCGGTTGATCGCATCCTCGTCGTCCCCCTGCTCGCGCTTGCGGCCGAAACCGATGGGCGAGCGGGCGAGTTCGGCTGCACCGACATTGGACGTCATGATCAGGATCACATTGCGGAAGTCGACTGCCTTGCCGTTGTGATCGGTGAGCTTGCCGTGGTCCATGACCTGCAACAGGATATTGTAGAGGTCCGGATGGGCCTTTTCGATCTCATCGAGCAGCACGACGCAATGGGGGTGCTGATCGACGCCATCGGTGAGCAGGCCACCCTGGTCGAAGCCGACATAGCCCGGAGGCGCACCGATCAGACGGCTGATCGTGTGACGTTCCATATATTCGGACATGTCGAAGCGCAGCAGTTCGACGCCGAGCGTATCGGCGAGCTGCTTTGCCACTTCGGTCTTGCCCACGCCGGTCGGGCCGGTGAAAAGGTACGAGCCGATCGGCTTTTCCGGTTCGCGCAGGCCCGCACGGGCGAGCTTGATGGCCGAGGACAGCGCGGTGATCGCCTGATCCTGACCGAAGACGACCGTCTTGAGGCTCTGTTCGAGGCTCGAGAGCAGCTCGGCATCGGACTTGGAGACCGATTTGGGCGGGATGCGGGCAATGGTCGCGATGGTGGTCTCGATGTCTTCGACATCGATGATCTTCTTGCGCTGATCTTCGGGCAAGAGCATCTGGGCGGCGCCGGTTTCGTCGATCACGTCGATAGCCTTGTCGGGCAGCTTGCGATCGTTGATGTAGCGCGCGCTCAATTCCACGGCGGCCTTGAGGGCTTCATCCGTGTACTTGATCTTGTGGAATTCCTCGAAATAGGGGCGCAGGCCCTTCACGATCTCGATGGCATCGGGAACGGTCGGCTCGTTGACGTCGATCTTCTGGAAACGACGAACGAGAGCCCGGTCCTTTTCGA
>DATMSG010000296.1:0-6683 GCA_035565515.1 Devosia sp. | reverse complement strand
CATGACACCCAATCCGATAAAACCGATCTTCATGCCTTTACCCTCCAGGGTTCGAACCAGCCCAGCCCGGCGCTCGTGCCCGCTTTGGGCTTGTATTCAGCACCCACCCAGCCGGCATAACCGGCTTCGTCCAACGCCTTGAAAATATTGGAATAATTGACTTCGCCCGTGCCCGGTTCGTTGCGTCCGGGATTATCGGCGATCTGCACATGGGCGATGCGGGATTGCAGCCGCAGGAAGGTGGGGATCAGATCGCCCTGCACCACCTGCATGTGGTAAAAATCGTATTGCAGGTAAAGATTTTCGTGCTTCACCGCCGAGGCGATATGCTCGTAGTGATCGGTGGAATTGATCAGGAAGCCGGGGATGTCGCGCGGATTGATCGGCTCGAGCAAGAGCTTGATACCGGCCTCGGCCAAGCGCGGCGCGGCATAGCGCAGATTGTCGATCAAAACCAGTTCCAGCGCCGAACGGTCATAGCCTTCCGGCGCAATGCCCGCGAGGCAATTGACCTGGCCGCAGCCGGTCGCCTTCGCATATTCGATCGCTCTTCCAACGCCTTGCCGGAATTCCATTATGCGGTCGGGGTGGCAAGCAATGCCGCGCTCGCCCGCAGCCCAATTGCCTGCAGGCAGATTGAACAGGGCCTGGGTCAGGCCATGCCGGTCGAGCAGCGCTTTGAGCGCAGCCGGGTCCTGGTCATAGGCGCCGACATATTCGACGGCTTTGAAACCGTCGGCCGCAGCGGCTCCGAACCGGTCGAGGAACGGAAGTTCGGGATAAAGCATTGAAAGATTGGCAGAAAAACGCGGCATTTCAGGCTCCCTTGAGCGGGCCGGGATAGACGATATGATCGCCGCCGCGGGCAGCTTTCAAATAGTTGAGGGCGTGAACCTGGCCAACCATTTCCAGCTCCTCGCGATAAACCGGGTCGTGCCAGCCCTCGATATCGATGGAACCGGACCAGCCGGCGAGGCGCAGTTCGGAGATGACGTCGAACCAGTTGGTATCGCCAAAGCCGGGCGTGCGCATCCAGACGGCCTTCTCCTTGCCGCCATAGCCCTGGGACTTGATGACATCCCAGCGGATGGTCGCGTCCTTGCCGTGCACATGGAAGAACTTGTGCGCCCATTTGCGGATTTGCGGAATGGGATCAATGAGATAGACCATCTGGTGGCAGGGCTCCCATTCGAGTCCGAGATTGTCTTCCGGCACCTCGTTGAACATCATTTCCCAGGCGTCGGGATTGTGAGCGATGTTCCAGTCGCCGGTTTCCCAATTGCCGCGCATGGAGCAGTTTTCAAAGGCAATCTTCACCCCCTTGTCGGCGGCGCGCTTTGAGAGTTCAGACCAGACTTTCTTGAACTGCGGCAGGCTTTCGGGGAGTGGGCGATTGCGGATGCGGCCGGTGAAACCGGCAACGCAGGTCGCGCCAAAATGGTGGGCATTGTCGATCAGTGCTTCCCAGCCGCGCAGGGTCTCGATGTCTTTTGGTTGTTCTTCCAATGGGTTACCGAACATGCCGAGGGTGGACATGGTGACATCGCGGTCGCCGATAACGTCCTTGAGGCGCTTGGCGAGTTCGGGGAGGTCCTTGTTCACCACCTGCCAGAAATAGGGCTCAATGCTCTCAAAACCGTGGGGCAGGATTTTTTCGAGATAACCGACCGGATCGGGCTCGTGGCCGCGGATCATGGTGCCGATGCGAATGGCTTTTGGGTCTAATGCCATGAAATATCTCCTAAATTACAATTTCGACACGACGGCCGGCTTTGGAGCTGTCGATCGCTCCGAGGACCATGGCGAGGCTTTTGATGTTTTCGCGCCCGACTGTTTCGGGCACTGGCCCGCCGCGGGTGGCGGCGATGAAGTCGCTGATGACCCCGAGATGGCCGCCGATGCGGTCGGTGGGATCGAGTGCTGGAATTTCAATGACTTGGGTATCGGGAAGGAGTTTTCCGGCGACATGGGGAAGCGCGCGTTCGGCGCGGATATCGTCGGCGCCGTCCCAGAGAATGGAGCCTTTTGTGCCGGTGATGCGCCAGGTGCTTTCCCAAGAGGTGCGGAAGCCGGGCGCAGCCCAGGAGCCGCGGTAAGTCATTACGGCGCCTTGCGAAAATCGGAAGCTGGCAAAGGCCGAGGCGTCGCGTTCGTACCAGGAGCCCGCGGGATTCCACTCTTCGGCATAGACCGAGGTGGCCGCGTCGTCCACGACGAAGCGGGCGGCGTCGAAAGTGTGGACGGCCATGTCGAGAAGGAGGACATGGGGCATCTGTTCGCGGAAGCCGCCGAAGTGAGGATCGAGGAAGAAATCGCAGTGAATGCCGGTGATTTCGCCTATGGCGCCGGAGGCGACGAGGCGGCGGATGCGGCGGAGCTGGGCGAGGTAGCGGCGGTTCTGGATGACCACATGCAGACGCCCGGCCGCCCCGGCGCGGGCGACCAAATCCCTAGCTTGATCAAGGGTTTCGGCCATGGGCTTTTCGGACAGAACATGGGCGCCGGCGGCCAAAGCGGTCGAAACAATGCCGTGGCGGACGGCGGGGATGGCGACGTCGAAGACGATCTCCGGCGTCAGTTTGGCGAGCATGGCTTTGAGATCGGTGCCGATCTCGGGATTGATACCTTGCTCGGCGGCGCGGGCTTCGGCATTGGCGGGATTGATGTCGACAATGCCGACAATTTCGACGCCGCCGACGGTTTTTACGGCTTCGAGCCACTTGCGGCTCATGGCGCCGGCGCCGGTTAACACGGCACGCTGATTGGTGGTCATTGGTTAGCAGACTGTTGACGTTGAGAGAGACGCAAGGCGGGTTCGGTGCAACATGCGCTTGTTTCGGGGATCGGGATTGGGAACGGCCGAAATCAGGGCGCGGGTATAGTCCTCGTCCGGGGTGGTGCAGATCTTTTCGGCGGGGCCGATTTCGACCAGCTTGCCGCGATGCATGACGGCGACGCGATCGCAGAAATAGCGAACGACGGAGATGTCGTGGGAGATGAAGATGAAGGAGAGATCGAGGCGGCTCTGGATTTCCAAAAGCAGGTCGAGGATCTGAGAGCGGATCGAAACGTCGAGCGCAGAGGTCGCTTCATCGGCGATGATGATGCGCGGGTCGAGCGCGAGAGCCCGGGCGATGCCGATGCGCTGACGCTGGCCGCCGGAAAAGGCATGGGGATAGCGCTCCATGACGTCGGGCGAGAGACCGACAAGGCGAAGAAGTTCGGCGGTCTTTTCTTCGATCTGCCTTGCCGAGAGTTTGCCTTCGACCACCAGCGGATCGCCGATGATCTGACGGATGGTCATGCGCGGATTGAGCGAAGCAAAAGGGTCCTGGAAGATCAGGCGGACATCGGCGTGGAATTTTCTGAGCTCGGCTTTTGAAAGCGCGGTGACATCGATCTCCTTGCCGTCCTTCTGGCGGTAGAGAACCTGACCGGCGGTCGGCTCGACGATGCGGAGGATGAGGCGGCCAAGGGTGGTCTTGCCGGAACCGGATTCACCGACGACGCCGAGATTTTCGCCGGCATGGAGCACGAGGCTGACATCGTCCACGGCCTTGAGCGCGAATTTTTTGGTGCCGAGAAAGCCCTTGGCACCGCCATAGACCTTGGTGAGGTTTTTGACTTCAAGGATAGGGCGCGGCGCCACGACCGCTTCGGCGCGGGCTTCGGCGGGTTGTTCGAGCTTCAGGGTCGAGGCGAGGAGACGCTGGGTATAGGCGTGCTGGGGGGCGTGGAAGATTTCGTCCACGGTGCCGGTTTCCACGATGCGGCCAAAGCGCATGACGGCGACATCGTCGGCGACTTCGGCGACGACCCCCATGTCGTGGGTGATGAGCAGCATGGCCATGCCGCGTTCGGTCTGGAGGCGCTTGATGAGGTCGAGGATTTCGGCCTGCGTCGTGACATCGAGCGCCGTGGTCGGTTCGTCGGCGATGAGGATGTCGGGATTGCAGGCGAGCGCCATGGCGATCATGGCGCGCTGGCGCATGCCGCCGGAGAATTCGAAGGTGTAGCGGTCGGCCATTTCGGCGGGGTTGGGGATTTCGACCTGGCCGAGGAGCTCGACGGTCCGGGCGCGGGCGGCGCGCTTGTCGAGCTTTGAGTGGAGACGCACAACTTCGTCGATCTGGCTGCCGATGGTGTGGACCGGCGAGAGCGAGGACATCGGCTCCTGAAAGATGAGGCCGATGCGGGCGCCGCGGACGGCGCGGACTTCGGCGCTGTTGGAGGCGAGCTGGGCAAGATCAGTCTCGTTACCCTCGGTGCGAAGGATGATCCTGCCGCCCACCATGACGCCGGGCTTGTCGACAATGCGCATGAGGGAGCGCGCGGTGACGGATTTGCCCGAGCCGCTTTCGCCCACAAGGGCGAGGGTGCGGCCGCGATGCAGCTCGAAACTCACATCGCGCACGGCATGGAGAATGTGAGTGCGAAGGTGAAAATCGAGGGAGAGATTTTCGACGCTGAGGACGGGTTTTTCCATTTTTCTATCCTCAGGTCTCGTAGGGGTCGGCGGCATCGCGCAGGCCATCGCCGAAAAAGTTGAAGGAGAGGACGGCGATCACCACGGCAAGGCTGGGCCAGATGAGGAGCCAGGGCGCCGTGGAGATGGAGCGAATGTTCTGCGCATCCTGCAAGAGCACGCCCCAGGAGACGACCGGCGCCTTGAGCCCGACGCCGAGGAAGGAAAGCGAGGTCTCGGCAATAATCATCGAGGGCACGGCAAGGGTGGTGACGGCGAGGATGTGGCTGGTGAGCGAGGGCAGGATGTGGCGGAAGATGACGCGGCGCTCGGAGGAGCCGTCGAGCTTGGCGGCGGTGACGAAATCCTCGTTGCGGAGGGAGAAGAAGCGGCCGCGCACTTCACGGGCCAGGCCCGTCCAGCCCAGCAGCGAGACGATGATGGTGATGACGAAATAGACGTGGAGCGGCGACCAGGTGAGCGGAATGGCGGCGGCAAGGCCGAGCCAGAGCGGAATGGTGGGCATGGCACTGACGACCTCGATAACGCGCTGGATTGCGGTATCGACCCAGCCGCCGAAATAGCCCGAGATCGAGCCGAGGACGACGCCGAGCAAGAGCGACATGCAGACCCCGATAAGTCCGATCGACATGGAAATGCGGGTGCCATAGATCAGCCGGCTGAGGAGATCCCGCCCGAGGCGGTCAGCACCGAGCAGGTACATGGTCTCATTGGGATCGAGCGGGCCGATGAGGTGGCGGTTGCTCTCGAAGAGGTTCCAGAACTTGTAGGTCGGGCCTTCGACGAAAAGGCCGACGGGGATGACCACACTATCGTCGACGACAAAGGTGCGGCGGAGCGCGGCCTTGTCGATCTCGACCTTGTAGCCCTTTACGTGGAGCTGGAATTCACCCGAGGGGGTGAAAAGGCCGATGCTCTGGGGCGGCGCGTAAGTATATTGCGCCCGGCTGGTATCGGGCAGGCCGGGGGCGAGGAATTCGGCGAATGCGCCGATCAGGTAAAGCACCAGAATAACGCCGCCGCAGAAGAGGGCGACCTTTTGAGCAAGGAACTTGCGCCAGATCAGGGTCCATTGGCCGGCGGCGGCGTCGGAGATGGGGTCCATGCCGGGCTTCAAACCGGAAATGGCGGGACCGTCTTCGGCAAGTTTGGCATCGAGAGCGGGCGTTTGGGTCATCGCATCACCTCAATTATAGCGGATGCGCGGATCGAGCAGCGCGAGCAGGATGTCGGAGATGAGCATGCCGACAAGGGTCAGCACGCTCAAAAGCAGGATGAAGCTGCCGGCGAGATACATGTCCTGCGCGACGAGTGCCCGCAGGAGCAGCGGGCCGGCCGTGGGCAGGTTGAGCACGATGGCAGTGATGGTGACGCCTGAAACCAGCTCGGGCAGCACCCAGCCAATGGCCGAAACGAAAGGATTAAGCGCAATCCGCACCGGATATTTCACGATGACCTTGTATTCGGGCAGGCCCTTGGCGCGGGCGGTCGTCACATAGGGCTTTGAGAGCTCGTCGGTGAGATTGGCGCGCAGGATGCGGATCATTGCCGCGGTCCCGGACATGCCGATGACGAGGATGGGAATCCAGAGGTGGAGGATCAGGTCCCAGAGTTTTCCAAGACTCCAGGGGGCATCGACATATTCGGGCGAAAAGAGACCGCCGACCGACTGGCCGAAGACGCGGAACGAGACATACATCAGCGTCAGCGCCAGGATAAAGTTCGGCACCGCGAGGCCGATAAAGCCGAAAAACGTAAAGACGTGGTCGCCGACCGAATTGCGGCGCACGGCGGAATAGATGCCGATGGGGAGGGACACGGCCCAGACGAGGAGGAGCGCGGCAAAGGAAATGGCGAGGGTCGAACCCATGCGCGACCAGATGACCTCGGAAACCGGCTGGTTCCACTCGAAGGAAAAGCCGAAATCGCCGCGGGTGATTATGCCCAGCATCCATTTGCCATATTGCACCCAGATCGGTTGATCCAGGCCATATTGAGCGCGCAGGCGCTCGACCGTTGCGGGGTCGATAGGCGAGCCGCCATCGGCAAGCGTCGAGAGCAGCGAGGTCAGATAATCGCCCGGCGGCAGTTGGATGATGGCGAACGAAATGATCGACATGCCGATCAGGGTCGGGATCATGTAGACCAGTCGCTTCAAGATGTAGTTCAGCATTGCCGCTCCTCTTCCGGCTTTGCG
>DATMSG010000295.1:0-10021 GCA_035565515.1 Devosia sp. | reverse complement strand
TCGAAGCCATTTCCATTGGCAAAACCTATCCCGGCGGCACGGTCGCCAATGACGGGGTCAATCTCTCCGTTTCGCCCGGCGAGGTGCATGCCGTCGTCGGCGAAAACGGCGCCGGCAAATCGACGCTGATGAAAATCCTCTTCGGCATCGAACAGCCCGATCGCGGCGAAATCCGCCTCGAAGGAAAAGCCGTCAATTTCGCCAATCCGCGCGAAGCCATCGACCACGGCATCGGCATGGTGTTCCAGCATTTTTCGCTGGTGCCCTCCTTCTCGGTCTATGAAAATGTCGTGCTCGGCTCCGAGCCGCGCCATGGCATAAAATTCGACCGCACCGAAGCCATTGCCAAAGTTCGCGCGCTCTCGGAAAAATTCCGTCTCGCCGTCGATCCCCTGCCGCCCGTCGGCCAGCTTCCGGTGGGCCAGCAGCAGCGGGTGGAAATTCTCAAGGCGCTTTATCGCGATGCGCGCATTCTCATTCTCGACGAGCCCACTGCTGTCCTGGCGCCGCAGGAGGTCGAAGAGCTTTTCGTCGCCGTCCGCGCGCTGGTCGCCCAGGGCCGCACCGTCATCTTCATCGCCCACAAGCTGCCGGAAGTCCTGGAAATTTCTGATCGCATCACGGTGATGCGCGGCGGCAAGACCGTCGGCTCGGTCAATGCCCGGGATGTCACTGAAGACAGCCTCGCCACCATGATGGTCGGTCGCGAAATCGCCCTGCGCGTCGATCGCGCCAAGGGCCGCGGCGAACTCGCCTGCGAGGTGAAGGCGCTGAAGCTCGAGGCCGAAAACGGTGTCACCGTAGCGCAGGACCTCAACCTCAAGGTGCATTCGGGCGAAATCCTCGGCCTTGTCGGCGTCGAGGGCAATGGCCAGGCCGAACTGCTCGAAGCCATAGCCGGTCTTCGCCCCATTGCCGATGGCGTCGTTTATCTCCATGGCACGAGCCTAGCTCCGCTCAGTGTCCTCGAACGCCGGGAGCGTGGCCTTGCCAGCATTCCCGAAGACCGCATCGCCCGTGGCCTTGCCACCGGCGCCACCATAGCCGAAAACCTCATCGCCACGCGCCTCGCCGACAAGCGTTTCGTGCGCCATGGCCTCCTCGATTTGAAGGCGATGAAGGCCAATGCCCTCGCCCTGATCGAACGCTTTTCCATCCGCTCGGGTGGCCCCGGTTATGCGGTGGGTACATTGTCGGGCGGCAATATGCAGAAGGTCGTCGTCGCCCGCGAACTGTCCGAGCAGCCCAAACTGCTGCTGGTCAATCAGCCCACCCGCGGCGTCGATCTCGGGGCCACCCAGTTCATCTGGAAATCCCTCACCGATGCCCGTGACGGCGGCGCCGCGGTGCTGCTCAGTTCCGCCGATCTTTCCGAACTGCTGGCGCTTTCAGACCGCCTCGTCGTCTTTTATCGCGGCAAGATCGTTGCCGCCTTCGTCAATTCCGACGATCTCACCGCCGAAACGCTGGGCACCTATATGCTCGGCCTGTCGAGCCAGGACCCCGAAACCATGCGGGCAGCCCTCCAATGAGCACCACTTCTCCCTCCCGCTGGGCCATGATCTCCAGAGAAACCGGCCGGGCCCTGACGGCTCTGGTCATCGCGCTGGCCGTGGCTCTCGTCGTCATCCTCTGCACCTCGGCCGATCCCGGCGCCGCCTTTCAGACGCTGCTTACTGCGCCGCTCTCGTCCAACCGCACCATGGGCCTCTGGATCGACGATGTCGCCAAGCTGACCCTGACCGGTCTTGCCTTCAGCCTGGTCTTCCAGGCCCGGCAGTTCTCCATGGGCGTGCAGGGCCAGGTCTATATGGGCGGGCTCTTTGCCGCGCTCGTCGCCATGTCGCCCATCGGCACTACGCCCTTGGCGATCCCTCTCGCCATGCTGGCCGCCATGTGCGCGGGCGCTGTCTATGGCTTCATTCCCGGCTTTGCCAAGGCGCGCTTCGGGGCGAGCGAGATCGTCTCTTCGCTCATGCTCAACTACATCGCCATTCTGGTGGTCAACTACCTCATCCGCGCCCATCTCGCGCCCGCCGGCACCGGCCAGCTGATGACGGCAAAATTCCCCGATACGGCGATTTTCCCCGCCATTCTCCCCGGCACCCGCTTCGACCTCGGCATCGTCATTGCCCTCGTCGCCACTTTCCTCGTCTGGTTCCTGCTCTACCGCACCAATTGGGGCCTCAAACTTCGCCTCGTGGGCCACAATCCCAAATTCGCCGAATATGCCGGCATCCGCGCAAGCTTCATCATGGTCTCGGCGATGACCGTGGCCGGTGCCTTTGGCGGGCTTTTGGGCTCGGTCTTCGTCCAGGGCCGCGCTTTCGGCAATCTGGCCCAAAGCTTTGACGGCAATCTCGCCTTCGAAGGCATTCTCATCGCCATCGTCGCGCGCTCCCGGCCGCTGGCCGTGCCCTTCGTGGCGCTGGCCTATGGCTATCTCCGCCAGGGCGCCCAGCTCATGGGCATCCGAACCGATGTGCCGACCGAAATGATTTCCGTGGTGCAGGCTATCATCATCCTGCTTGTGGCTTCATCCTTCTCCCTGCCGGGCAAGCAGTTCTTTGCACGGCTCATGGGCCGGAAGCCGGCCCATGCCGCTGCCCCGGAGGCCGCGAAATGATCGAACTCCTCGTTACCGTCTTTTCCGCCACCTTCTTCGTCACCGTCATCCGCACGACGACGCCGCTGCTCTTTGCAACGCTGGGCGGCCTCATTTCCGACCTCTCGGGCGCCCTCAACGTCGCGCTCGAAGGCATGATGCTGATCGCCGCGCTCACCGCCGTTATCGTCTCGGTCTATGCCCCCTGGTATGTCGCCGTGCTCTCGGGCGTCGCGGCCGGTGGCATGCTCGGCGCGCTGATGGCCCTGTTCCACCTGCGCTTCAAGGCCGACATCATCCTTGTCGGCTTCGCGGTCAATATCCTCGCCACCGGCGGCACGGTTTTCGCTCTCTCGCAAGCCACGGGCGGCGACAAGGGCACCTCCATCAACCTGCAGTCCAAGGCCGTTCCGGCCGTGAACCTGTCCTTCCTCGAAGCCATCCCCGTTATCGGGCCGACGCTGAAGGCTCTGCTCTCGGGCCATTCGATCCTCTCCTGGCTCGGCGTCTTCATGGTCTTTGCGGTCTGGTACTTCTTGTTCCGCACCCCCTATGGCCTCTGGCTGCGCGGCGTTGGCGAATATCCCGCCGCCCCCGAGGCCGCCGGCATTCCCGTCGGCAAAGTCCGCGCCTGGAGCCTTGTCGCCTCCGGCGCCCTCGCGGGTATCGGTGGCGCCCAGCTCGCCATGTTCAACTATATCGGCTTTACCCGCGACATGACCGCCGGCCGCGGCTTCATTGCCCTCGGCGCCGTGCTGCTCGGCGCGCGCCACCCCGTGGGCGCCATGCTTGCCGCGCTCCTCTTCGGCGTCTTCGAAGCCCTCGCTATCGTCATGCCCAATCTCTTCAACTGGATCCCCGGCGAAATGATCCAGACCATCCCCTTCCTCGTCACGGTGCTGGCCCTCATTCTGTTCTCCTACCGCGCCCAGCGCGCGCTCAAGACAAGGGCGCAGGCCCGGACATGACCTTGCCCGACGATCTGATCCTCAACGCCGCCGATGAAGTCGCCATCCGCCAGCATCTTTTGCTGGTTTCGCTCGGCAAGAAACCCGCCGATCTCGCCATCGAGGTCGGCCGCCTCCTCGCCGTTCACGCCAATGAATGGATGGACGATCAGGAGATCATCGTCTCGGGCCGCCGCATCGCCTATGTCGGCCCCGTCGGTTCCTATCGCGGCGAAGTGGCCAGGCGCGTTTCCTATCCCGGCCTGTCCGCCGTGCCCGGCTTCGGCGAGGTGCACAAGCATATCGAATCCACCCATTTGACGCCCGATTTCGAAGCCGAACTGGTCTTGCCGCGCGGCAATACCTGGACCTGCGAGGCCAGCCACGAATTCGCCAATGTCAACGGCCCGAAAAACATCGAATTCTGGGAAAAGGCCCGCCGCGCCGGCTCGCCGCTGAAAGTGTTCATCCAGCCCGGCTCCGCCGTGCCACCGACGCCGTGGGAACAGTCCGGCGGCTATTTTGGCTATGAGGAGCAAAAGCAGTTTCTCTCCGAACGCCTCTCGGTCACCAGTCTTGACGAAGTCATGGACTGGCCCTCGGTCTGGGACCCCACCAATCCGGGCTATGGCCGGATGTGGGGCATGATCCGCGCCACGTTCGAAATGCGCGGTGTCGTCGAAGGCCATGGCAATGGCCTCACCGACCTCCACGACATTTCGGCCTTCGCTGCGGCGGGCCTTTCCTCCGATCACGAAGTCTGGGCGCTCGAAGAGACCTGGGACCGTCTCCTCCGCGGCCTTTTCACCGAGCTGCGCCCCTTCTCCTATGATGCCATCATCCCCGGCCTCATCGAAAAGGGCCTCAAGGACTGGTCCAATATCGCCTTCACCACGGACGACCGCAGCGCCAGCGACACGCTGAGGGATGGCGCCACCGACCACAATGTCCGCCATGCCATAGAGCACGGCCTCTCCCCCGAGATCGCCATCCAGTGCGCGACCATCAATCCCGCCCGCCACATGCGCATCGACCAGTGGGTCGGCTCCATCGCCCCCGGCCGCTATGCGGATCTGGTGCTTCTGCGCGATGTCCCCTCGATCGACATTGCTCACGTCTATTCCGACGGTCAGCTCGTCTCCGAGGGAAAGACCTATACTGGTCCCCAAACCCGCATTGATTGGCCCGATTGGGCCAGCGGTTCTCTCAATATCGGCCGCACTCTGACCGCTTCCGATTTCGCGATTCCAGCCGCGCCCGGCCGCTTGACCATGCAGGCAGCCATCTCCCGCCCCTTCGCCTGGAACGAAGACTTTTCCATCGAAACCCTGCCCGTCGAAAACGGCGAAGTGCAGCGCGACCCCGCAAAACTCATCACCAAATGGTCGATGATCGATCGCTATCGCGGTGATGGCGCGGTGGCTTCGATGTTCTGGTCTGGCGTCGGACCCGCCGATCCCGACACCGCGCTTTGCTGCTCGGTTGCTCACGATAGCCACAATATCTGGTGCATCGGGTCCTCGGATGCGGCCATGGCGAAGGCCGTCAATCGCCTCGCCGAAATCGACGGCGGCTGGGTACTCGTGCACAGGGGCGAAATCGTCGCCGAAGTGCGCCTCGAAATCGCCGGCCTCATGACCGCGCGCCCGGCCGAAGCGTTCGATGCCGACATGAAGGCATTCCTCGCCCGGGCCGAACAGGTCGATTGGGTCTATGCCCCCGCCGCCATGAACCGCTGGAAACCCGGTTTCCCCGAATTCCTGATCTTTGCGACGCTCACCTGCTCGCCCTGGCGCTGGGTGCTCGTCGCCCCGTCCGAACTTTGCCCGCAGGGCTTCGTGAACGTGCAGACGGGCGAAACGCATGCGATCGTCTGGTAAGGAGAAACGCTGAGGGAGTCGCCCCTCAGACACATTCCGGCCCTGCCAGTTCCGCAGAGCGCCCTCTTGAAGGAGCCCACCGCTCGGGTCCATGATAGGGGGCGGAAGGTTTGGCGGAAGAGGGTGATGGCGACGATGGAGTTCAAGGTCGTAGCGGCCAGTTATGACGCTGCCGCCCAATTGCTCTCCTATACGGCAACAGGCCTGCGCAATGGCCTCAAATTCACCGTCTCGTCCCGCGTCAAGTGCCTCAAGGACCCGGGCTCGAAGGAGCGCCTGCACATGGTCGTGCTGATCGCTCTGACCGACCATTTCAAGCGCCCGAGCCCATCGGGCTTCCGCTGGTAGCCTCTCCGCCCGCACAGTCCTTGTCCTGACCGATCCATCCCCGCAGCGCTTGCGCAATATCGCCGCCCATGGTCTGAAGGCTGCCGATAGGGGTGACGAAGCTGGAAAGACTTTGAGACATGGCGAAACACTGGCTTTTGCTCGATATCGGCAATACCCACACGGTGGCGGGCCTCTTCAGCGAGGCGGGGCAGGTGGTGGGAGAACTGCGCTTTCGCACCGATCCGCTGGCGACGGCCGATGAATATCGCGTGCATCTGCACCAGCTTTTCGCCGAACACCTGCAAGCCAGCATCTGGGACATTGCCGACCGCGCTGTGCTCTCGACGGTCGTTCCGGTTCTCGAAAAGACCGTCCGCGGCGCCTGCCAGAATGGCAGACGCCCGATCGAAGTCATTGCAGTGTCTTCGAAACTCAAGCGCGATTTCGAGCTCGATCTGCCTTTCCCCGACCAGCTCGGCGCCGATCGTCTCGCCAATGTCGCCGGCGCCCTGACCATTGCCGAACCGCCCTTTCTGCTGGTCGATGCGGGCACGGCCACCACTTTCTGCCTGATCGACGGGCGCCCGGCCTATATCGGGGGCGCCATCGTGCCGGGCCTCGATACCAGCTGGCGGGCCCTGCAAAGCCGGGCGGCAAAGCTCTTTTCGGTGGAACTGGTGCGGCCGCAAAGCGCGCTGGGCAATACCACCGAAACGCAAATCCAGAGCGGCGTGCTGCAGGGCTATGAGGCGCTGATCGAGGGCCTTGCCGACCGCCTGCTGCGCGATTCCGGCTTGCAGGATGTAAAACTCATCGCCACCGGCGGCTGCACGCGGCTCATCACCCTGTCGCCCCGCTTCGATATCCAGCCCGACCTGACGCTTCTGGGGCTCTTCCGCTATGGGCAACTCAATGGCTAGCAATATCCTGATCGGCATCACCGGCAGCATCGCCGCCTACAAAATGGCCGATGTCGTGTCGCAATTGACCAAACAGGGGCACAATGTGCGCTGCATCCTCACGGAAAGCGCTACCCAGTTCGTCACCCCTCTGGTGCTCGAAACCCTCAGCGGCCATCCCGTGCGCTCGGCGGTGTTTGGCGTCGGTATTTCAGGCACCGAACATATCGACCTGGCGCGCTGGGCCGACCTTTTCGTCATCGCTCCCGCCAGCGCCAATACCCTCGCCAAGCTGGCGCTGGGCCTTGCAGACGATCTTCTCACCACCGTAGCGCTGGCAACCGACGCCCCGCTGCTCATCGCGCCGGCCATGAACACGGTGATGTGGAACAAGCCGGTCACCCAGGCCCATTTGCAGGGCCTTGCCGATGCCGGCGCCCGCTTCGTCGATCCGGCCTCCGGCATCCTTGCCTGCGGCGAGGTTGGCGTCGGCAAACTGGCGAGCGTTGAGAGTATCCTGCTCGCGATCAATGCGCAGTTGAGCGAAACAACCAGCCAGGATCTGGCGGGCGTCCACGTCCTCATCACCTCCGGCCCGACCACCACCCCGATCGATGCGGTACGATACATCACCAATCATTCGACCGGCCGCATGGGCGCTGCCATGGCCGAGGCCGCACTCCGGCGCGGCGCTCGCGTCAGCATGGTTCTCGGCATCGACAAGGGCGTCATCCGGCCGGTCGCGTCAGCCGGGGCCAGTTCGCGCCTTTCGGTCGTCGAAGTGCGCACCGCCGAGGAAATGGCGGCGGCGGCATTGAAAATCCTGCCCGAAACCAATGGCGTCGTCGCCACGGCCGCCGTCATGGATTATCGCGTGTCGAGCCCCTCCGCCCAAAAGCTCAAGCGCGCCAACCAGGCCACTACGCTCGACCTCGTGCCCTCGGTTGATGTGCTGGGCTCGCTCCGCGACGCCGCCAATGATCAGTGGTTCCTCGGCTTTGCCGCCGAAACCGACGATGTCGTGGAAAACGGGCAGCTCAAGCTCGAGCGCAAGCGGCTCGATTTCCTCTTTGCCAATGCGGTGGCGCGCATCGGCGAGAACCGCGAAACCGGCTTTCAGGTCGGCACCAATGGCGGCACGCTCCTCGCCCGCGATGGGGCTCAACGAGACTTCCCGGTAATGAGCAAGACCGCGCTGGCCGAGGCCATTTGGGACGTAGTCGCCGAGACCAAACTGGCCCCGGCGTCAAAATAACCCATCTTCGCACGCCCTATAGCGCGATGCCCATCCAGATGGCTTCGTCGCGCCCGATCGCGTTAAGGCCGAGATGCTGGTAAAAGCCATAGGCCCGGTCATTGGTGAGACTGAGCCCCAGATGCATCGCCTTGGCGCCGGCTTTTCGGAGGGCGCCGAGTTCGGTCTCGATCAGCTTGCGCCCCCAGCCACCCGATTGGGCCGGTGGCAGGAGGTTGATATGCAGATGCGCCGGGTAGCGCTGCGCCTGGGCCGCATTGCTGTGCTTGGGCTGGCGGATGCGGTCGAGCACATTGTTGTCGAATGTGGCGACGGGTTCCCGCCCGGCATATTTTTCAGCCAGCATCGGCCACCAGTCTGCATCGAGCCGCCGCTCGAACGCCTCGGTGTCCGGGGTGCCGACCACATAGCCGAGGATGGTGCCGTCATCATCGAGCACGAAGGCCTGTTCGGCAGAAAATTCGAGATAGGGCACGGACCACACAAGGCCCGGATAGTCCGGGTCCGAATAAAGCTCCGTGGCGTCGGCTCCTGCATGCGCCGTCTTGAGACAGATCGAAAAAAGCGCCGCCCGGTCTTCCGGGCGGGCCTGGCGGATATGTGGCGGCATGAAATCCCTGTCCGTTCAAAAGCGCATGGCAACCGTCAGACGATCCCCGTTTTTGCCCCTCTTCGCAACCTCCGCCTCACCCTTGCCAACAGACGAACGTTGAGCCCCGTTCATGCACGATAACCCACATCGATGATCGCCTTGCCGCCGACGAGGCGTGAAACGCAGGCGCACATGCGGGTCCCCTCCTGTTTTTCTTCGGCGCTGAAGAACACGTCGCGATGATCGATAGCGCCATCGTGTTCGATGACATCGACCGCGCAGAGCCCGCATTCGCCCCGCTGGCAATCATAGATCATATCGACGCCCGCCCCGATCAGCGCGTCGAGCAGCGTCTGATCGGGCCGCACTGCCACCGTCCGGTCCAGGCCCTGCACGTCGACGCTGAACGGACCCTCGGCAAAAAGCCCGCTATCGCCGAAGACTTCGTAACGTAGCCGCCCCATGGGCCGTCCCGCCGCCGCCCAGGCCTGCTTGACTTCATTGAGCATGCCGATGGGCCCGCACACATAGAGTTCGCCATTATCGGGAAGGGCCGCAATTTCCCCCGCAACGTCGATGCGCTCGCCCGCCGCGCCGGCATGGATCGCGACGCTCTTGCCCAATTCGGCTTCGATCGCATCGGCAAAGGCCATGACGCTGCGGCTGCGCCCGCCATAGACGAGGCGAAACGGCACGCCGCGCCGCTGCAATGCCAGGGCCATGCCATAGATCGGGGTAATGCCGATGCCCCCGGCCATCAGCAGATAATAAGGCGCCCTCCAGGCCAGTTCGAACCGGTTTTCCGGCACGCTGAGTTCGACAGCCGCTCCCGGCTCCAGCCTCCACATGAAGCGCGAACCGCCCCGGCTGTGCTCATGGTGTTTTACCGCCACCCGGATGTGACCAGTCTCTGCCGGCAGGCAGCTATAGGTGCGCACGGCCTGTTCCCCGCCAAGGCTCACCCGGAAATTGCTGTGCGAACCGGGATCGAACCGCGGCAGCGCGCCTTCGACCGCAAATTCGAGCAGGCGAACATCGTCGGCAATTTCTTCGGCGCGGGTCACGACGCCCCGGCGCCAGTCCTGTCTGTTGCGCATGCTGCCTCCTATTCCCCGATCAGCGCCAGGGCCGGTACGCGGCGCAACAGGCTGCGGTCCGTCTCGATGACATATTCCAGATTTTGCCGCGCCAGCCGCGCATGCTCGCGCGCCAGCGCCTCGGCGCGGCCCCCCTCGCGCAGTTCGATGGCATGGACGATCGCCTTGTGCTGGGCCTGGCCCACCAGCAGCGATTGCCGGAAGGCCGGAACATCGGCCTGCTTGTCGAGAAATGCACTGGGCGAAGCAAAGGGCAGCCGGGTGACCCGCTCGATTTCGCGCCGGATCGTATCGCTGCCCGAAAGCCCCGCCAGTGCCTCGTGAAAGGCGGCATTGAGGTCCACATAGCGCTCGAATTCCATGTCCACGGGCCGGTCGCGCACGGTCTCCTCGAGCGCCCGCACCAGTTCCTTGAT
>DATMSG010000294.1:0-3567 GCA_035565515.1 Devosia sp. | reverse complement strand
TCCCAGCCACCCTTGATGCCAAGCCTGAAACCATTCTGGTTGAGGAGATTGACGGTGGCGCCGCTGAAATCGACGTTGAGGAAATCCCCATAGGCCACGGAAACCAGCGGCACGGCGCCGACTTTCAGCTTGTCAGAACCTTCATATTTCGGGGCATAGGCCGCGCCAACGCCGAGCGTGATTTTCCATTCGCTGGAATTGCTGTAGCGGGCATTGTCGAAACCCGCGCCCGGATCAGTCATGCGGTCCGATTTGCCGATATCGGCGGCAAAGGCCGGCGCATGGAGCGCCCCGACCATCGGCAGCGCGGCAAGGCAGAGTGCCGCAGCGCGCAGGTTTTTCTTAAATTTCACCTTAAAAATCTTTTTCATCATCCTATCCGTTGCAGCACCAGGCCTCGGAAACCGGGAAGTCTGGTTTCGTCGAGGATGACGCTACGCGGGCACAATTGCGGAGACATTACGCGGTGTCGGGCCTTGGTAAAACATCACCGCAAGCGGTTTTCTGGTCGCAAAGCGCGCGGCATTTGTTACAACGCCAGAGAGGCGCGCCGGCAGGCTTTGGCAGGTCGGGCGGAAGAGGGAGAGAGACAGTGACGAAACGGGAAACCGTCGAGAGGCGGCTGAGCGAGGTTCCGCCGGGCGTGATCCGCCCCTATACGCAGACGGAACTGAAATCCGTTTTTTCGACGCTAAAGGATATCGGCAAGGCCGAGCCGGCGGTGGCCGCGCTGCTGGCCGGCGAAAGTCCGCTGAAGGATTTCATCGCTGCCGCTTTTACCCTGTCGCCCTATCTGCGCGACATGGCGGCGGCGGATGAGGGGCTTCTGACGCTGGCGATTGCAAAGCCGCTGGAACCACTGCTGACCGATCTGGTCCGTGACGCGCGTGATTGCTGGAAGCCCGCCGAGGGCGCTATACCCGTCGAAAACGAGGTGATGTCACGGCTGAGGATCGCCAAGCGGCGGCTTTCCTTTGTCGCGGCCCTTGCCGATCTCGCCCGCATCTTCACCGCCCGCGATACGACGCGCTGGCTGAGCGAGATGGCGGATGCATCGCTCTCTGCCGCGATCGACCACCTGCTGCTCTCAGCCCATGAGAGCGGCAAGCTGAAGCTGAAGAATCTTGCAGCACCCAGCGAGGGTTCCGGCCTGATCGTGCTCGGCATGGGCAAGCTCGGCGCGCGCGAGCTCAACTACTCCTCCGATATCGATGCCGTCGTCTTCTTCGAACCGTCAGCGGGCATCATCGACGATCCCTATGATGCGACGGAGAATTTCGGTCGCATGATGCGCCGCCTCGTGCGCATCATGCAGGAGCGCACGGCCGATGGTTATGTCTTTCGCACGGATCTCCGGCTGCGGCCCGATCCCGGCTCGACGCCGCTCGCCATCCCCGTGGAAGCGGCGCTGCTTTATTACGAGGGCAGGGGTCAGAACTGGGAACGCGCCGCCTATATCAAGGCGCGGCCGGTTGCCGGTGATATCAAGGCGGGCGAGAACTTCCTGCGCGAGCTGACGCCCTTCATCTTCCGCAAATATCTCGATTATGCGGCGATTGCCGATATCCACTCCATCAAGCGGCAGATTCACGCCCATAAGGGCCATGGGGCCATTGCGGTGAAGGGCCACAATGTCAAACTTGGGCGCGGCGGCATTCGCGAGATTGAGTTCTTTGCCCAGACGCAGCAACTCATCGCCGGCGGCCGAATGCCGCCGCTGCGCGTGCGCGCGACCGAGGAGGCGCTGGCCGCGCTGACCGAGGCGAAATGGATCGACGCCGAAACGCGCGACAGCCTAACGGAAGCCTACTGGTTCCTGCGCGAGGTGGAGCACCGCATCCAGATGGTGCGCGACGAGCAGACCCATGTGCTGCCAGACACCGAGGCCGAATTGAAGCGCATCGCCTTCATGCTCGGTTTTGAAGACACCAAGGCTTTTTCGGAAAAGCTGGAAGAGGTGCTGCGGCTGGTGGAGCGCCGTTATTCGGCGCTGTTCGAGCAGGAAACGAAGCTTTCCGGAGAGGCTGGCAATCTGGTCTTCACCGGCCAGAAGGATGATCCCGATACGCTGAAGACGCTCTCCACGCTTGGTTTTCAGCGGCCGGAGGATATTTCCCGTGTCATCCGCACCTGGCACAATGGCCGTTACCGGGCAACACAATCGGTCGAGGCGCGTGAGCGGTTGACGGAGCTGACGCCTGATCTGCTCAGGGCTTTCGGTGAAAGCAAACGGGCGGATGAGGCGCTGCTGCGCTTCGATAATTTCCTCTCGGGCCTGCCGGCGGGCATCCAGCTTTTCTCGCTGCTCGGCAACAATCCCGCACTCCTGTCGCTGCTGGTGACGATCATGTCTTCGGCCCCGCGTCTTGCGGAAATCATCGCCGCCCGTCCGCATGTGTTTGATGGCATGCTCGACCCGGCGCTGATGAGCGATGTGCCGACCCGCGATTATCTCGCCCACCGCATGGGCAATTTCCTCTCCAATGCCCGCCATTATGAGGATATTCTCGACCGGCTGCGCATCTTCGCCGCCGAACAGCGGTTCCTCATCGGTGTCAGGCTGCTGACCGGCGCTATCCGCGGCGAGGTCGCCGCCCGCGCCTTCACCCATCTTGCCGATCTGGTGATCGAGGCGGCGCTGAATGCGGTGCTTTCGGAAATGGAGGCGGCGCATGGGCCCTATCCCGGCGGTCGCGTGGCCGTTATGGGCATGGGCAAGCTCGGCTCCTTCGAGCTGACCGCGGGGTCGGATGTCGATCTCATCCTGCTTTACGATTATGACGACACCGCCCAGGAATCCACCGGCGCCAAACCGCTCGATGTGGTGCGTTATTTCACCCGCGTCACCCAGCGGCTGATCGCCGCCCTGTCCGCCCCGACGGCGGAAGGCGTGCTTTATGAGGTGGATATGCGGCTGCGCCCCTCCGGCAATAAAGGCCCGGTGGCGACCCGCATATCCGCTTTCGAAAAATACCAGCGCGAGGAGGCCTGGACCTGGGAGCACATGGCGCTCTCCCGCGCGCGCCTCATTTGCGGCGATGCTTCGCTGATGGAGGATGCCCGCAGCATCATCGCCTCCATCCTTTCGCAAAAGCGCGATGTGGCCAAGGTCTCCACAGACGTGCTGGATATGCGCAGCCTCATCGAGCAGGAAAAGCCGCCGGAAAACAACTGGGATTTCAAGCTCATCAATGGCGGGCTGATCGACCTCGAATTCATCGCCCAATACCTGGCGCTGATCGGGCCGGTAAAGGGCCTTGCCGTGCACGAACCGGGCCGCAACACGGCGGAAGCGCTGCAGGCGCTCGCCGCACCCGTGATGGAGCGGCAGGCCTTTGACGACTGCATGGCAGCGATGGGGCTCTACACGGAAATCTCGCAGATCGTGCGGCTGTGCATCGATGGCGCCTTCAATCCGAAGGAAGCGCCGGCCGGATTGATCGATCTTGTGTGCCGGGCCGGGGATTGCCCGGATATCTCAACGCTCGAAGGTGAGGTGAAGCGGCTGGCGAAAGCGGTGCGGAAAGCGTTTGTGGCGGTGGTGAAGAATGGCGGCTGATGTCGGTG
>DATMSG010000293.1:0-4471 GCA_035565515.1 Devosia sp. | reverse complement strand
CGCGGGTCGCCGCCGACCGCCGCACCGACGATAGCGCCGGCAATGGCGCCACCGCCCGCGCCGATCAGCGTGCCGCCGGCCGTGTTGGAAAGCTGGGACTGGCCGGTATAGGGATTGGTGGTGGTGCAGGCAGAAAGCGCCAGCGTGGCGGCAAGAGCGACGAGAACCTTGGTCTTCATGTTTTCCCCCGAAGGAATCTGAACAGTGGCCTTTGATTGACCTTCATTACGGCAGGAGCGTGATGAGGGAAAGATACTGAACAATGGATGAATGAAACCGGGAGCATTGCGGTTTACCGCCCGTCTCCTTCCCCGCCAAGGAGCTGCGCGACGAGCCCGCGCGATTTGGTGGGATCGACCAGAAGCGGGGTCAGATCGCTGACCTGATCGATGGCGCCCATGACCGGCAGGGCGGCAATCGCCGGATCGGCAATGGCCGCCAGGGCGCTGGCAACGGCATCGTCGCTATTGATGGTGATGAAGGGGCGGTCGAAATAGGGGCCGATGACCGGCGCGAAGGGCGCGATATTGTTCGCCTTTTGCCACTGGGCCAGCGCCAGATAGGCCGATGCCAGCGCCTCGCCCCGCGCCTGCCAGGTTTCGGCCCGCAAAACCGCATCGAGATGCGGGGTCAGCGCCGGGGCGATGGGCAGGCGCGAAAAGCCGGTGCCGAACCATTTGGAATAGGGCGCATAGCGGCGGCAAAGTAGAAACCCCATGGCCATGACGTCGCGGCAGAGCCGGGCGGCGACGATGCGCGAGCCGAGATCGTCGCCCGCCTGCCCGGCGCGGCCGACAAAGGCCCGCTCTTCCCCGATACGGCCCCATTGGCAGGCGATCTTGTACAGCCAGATATCGCGCGGAAAATAGGCAAGCCTTGAGCGCAGGGCTTCGAGCCTTCCGCCATCGTCGCGAAAAACCGCGCCGGCCGTGAAGGCGAGAAGGCTTTGTTCGGGCAGGCCCAGCCAGTCGAGCGTGGTCAGATTGTCGAGCGAACGCAGACCCGTATGGGCCTGCAGGCGGCCCTCGATAGTGTGAAATTCCAGCCCGTGTTCCATGGCGCCAACGGCATCGGGACCGCTGGCGGCAGGATGCGGGCGGCTGCGCCAACCAATGGGTTCGCCGAGAAAGGTCTCGGGAACGACCGTGGAAAAATCAGCCAGCAGCCGATGGGCGTGCGCCACGAAATCGGCCTTGCCGAGATAGATATGAACCCGTGGACCCCAATTGTGATCCCGTGAGGTTTCGTCATCGAAGCCCAGCAATTCCGAGCCATAGCCGATCAGCGCCGCCGAATGGGGCAGGCCGGGCTCGGCCTCTGCCAGCCAGGGCGCGACGATGTCTTGGTAGAAGCGGCGCGAGAGTTCGATGCCTTGCATTGTGCCTTCAGCTCAACCGCTCGACCGAGGGCTTCATCGTATGCGGCCCGACATCGCGGGCCTCTACCTCGTCGAGCAGGTGCGAAATCTTTTCGACATTGGCGATGTGGCGCTGTTCCATGGAGAAATTGAGCGTCACATAATCGCGGCCCGGGCAGAAGGTGCAGATATTCACCGCCGCATGCCAGGCGCCGCAATAGAGCGGCTCGATCATGCCATGGGTCATGGGCCCATAGGTGCGGTGCGGCGGCACGAGGGTGAGCACGATATGCATGCCGCCATTGAAGCGCCAGAAGCGCTTGTTGGGAAGGCCCGGAAAGACGCGATTGAGAGCGCGCATGGCCCGGAACATGGCCATGATCATCACCTGGAAGGAGGTGATGTCCTTCTGCTCGATACCGGCCACGGTATCGTCCACGGCGCGGACATAGGCGACGAAATCGTCCATCACCTTGAATTTCGCCTCCAGCGCCCGGACGCGGAAAAAGTCGTCGTCGGTGTTGTTCCGCGTGGTATCGAGCATGGTATAGGCGGCGCCGATCACCTTCTTGCTCATCAGCTTTTCCGCGCCCTCGCCATTGAGCGCATGGGTGACGAGCGCGAACATCAGCGAACGCTGGCGCACGCCGAGCTTGTTGGCAAGACGCCGCAGGCGATGCCGCTCGATGGCGAGTGTCTTGAACCCCCAGGGCTGTTCCCTGGGCGCAAAAACATTGGCGAGGGCAAGGTAGATCAGAGCCGTCATGCCGCCGCGCCAAGCGCTTCTGATCCGGTCGAACAGCGGCAGCTTGTTGGACTTGTCCGATTGAACGCCATGGCCGGCCGACGCCGAACGCGTCAGGAGCGCCGAATCCGAGCCTTCGAGCAGCGCATGGCTCGAGCGCACCTGCAATATGGCAGCGCGCCCCTGGGCATCCGGCCCGCGGCGGCGCACCGCCGCCATCAGGCGAAAGAGCGGCAGGTCCTTGCGCTCGAAGATGTCGTCGGATTTGCCGAGCCACTTGTCGGGATAGCCATCGAATTCGTCGACCATTTCGACCGAGGTGATGGCATCGAGCAGATGTTTGGGGAAAGGCTGGCCCGGCCGGGCGCCGACAAAGCCATGGGTGAGCTGGGGCGCCAGCGCGACCATTTCGGCCACGACTTTCCCCAGGCGCTCCTTGTCATAACTCTCGGTCGAGAAGGCGGTGAAAAATACCGTGTCCCGGCCCTGATAGAGGAACCACTGAAAATCGGTGAAGAGGGCCTGCGGATTGCGCTTCACGGCGGCGCTGGCGAGCGCCATGGCGTCGGCATGCTGGCCTGCAAAAGAAGACGACGAAAAGCTCTTCACGGATACCCCCCATGCCGTATCCCCCCGGCGCCTCGATCTTGGCGCAGTCTTTCCCGGCTCGCAACGGGTCGGGCCGGCCGCGAATAATGCGCCGCGGCGCAAAACGGATGATTTCGCCGCGCTGTGACATTATTCGAGGGTTGTGCGGGCGAGATCGGCGGTTGGCAGATGCGCCGGGAAACTTTAGAATGGTTCTCGAAATCGCGACCTGACTCGTCTTAGGGCGCGCGTCGAATTGACCTATATCAATGCGGCCATCGCCCTCATAAATAGGGTGCGATCCAGCCACATTGGCATTCCTGCCAATGCTCCGGCAGGCGCAAAGGAACGGCCCCATGGACTATCGCGGTATCTTCGAGGATGCAGTGGACACGCTGCGGGCGGAAAAGCGCTATCGCGTCTTTGCCGATCTCGAACGGGTCGCCGGGCGCTTTCCCAAGGCCATCTATCGCGACGACGCGGACAATGCGCGCGAAATCACCATCTGGTGCTCCAACGATTATCTGGGCATGGGCCAGCACGAAAAGGTCGTGACGGCCATGCAGGAAACCGCCGGCGCCATGGGCGTCGGGGCCGGTGGCACGCGAAATATTTCGGGCACCAACCGCCCGCTGGTCGAGCTTGAGCGTTCGCTCGCCGACCTGCACCGCAAGGAGGCGGCCCTGGTCTTCACCTCGGGCTTCGTTTCCAATGAAGCGGCGATTTCGACCATTGCGCGGCTCCTGCCCGATTGCATCATTTTCTCCGACCAGCTCAACCATGCCTCGATGATCCAGGGCGTGCGCCAGTCGGGCATGGAAAAGAAGATTTTCCGGCACAATGACGTGGCGCATCTGCGCGAACTCCTGAGCCAGGTCGATCGCAAGCGGCCAAAGCTGATCGCCTTCGAATCCGTCTATTCGATGGATGGCGATATCGCCCCGATCAAGGACATCTGCGATCTCGCCGAAGAGTTCGGCGCGCTGACCTATATCGATGAAGTCCATGCCGTGGGCATGTATGGCCCGCGCGGCGGCGGCATTGCCGAGCGCGAAGGCCTGATGGATCGGATCGACGTCATCGAAGGCACCCTGGCCAAGGGTTTTGGCGTCATGGGCGGCTATATCGCCGCCAACAAGGCGATCATCGACGCCGTGCGCTCCTATGCGCCCGAATTCATCTTTACCACCGCCCTGCCCCCCGCCCTTTGCGCGGCGGCCCGCGCGTCGATCGAACACCTCAAGGGCAATGGCCACGAGCGCATGATGCACCAGCGCCAGGCGCGGCTGACCAAGGCGATCCTTGCCGATGCCGGCCTGCCGGTGATGGACACCGCCACCCATATCGTGCCGCTGATCGTGGGCGATGCGCGCGCCGTCAAGGCCGCCAGCGACATGCTGCTCGACAAGCACAATATCTATATCCAGCCGATCAACTATCCCACCGTGCCCAAGGGCACCGAGCGGCTGCGCATTACCCCGACCCCGCTCCATACCGACGAAATGGTATTCGAACTGCGCCACGCGCTGGTCAGCGTCTGGACGAGCCTCGAACTGCCGCGCGAAAAGGCGGATGCCGCCATTACGGCGAGCAAACTAACTTCGGGGGATTTGACGCTGCCCAGCCTCGGGGGCTGATTTTTGGTCTTTCTGGTCCCCGGCGGACGCCGGGGATTTTGTTTTGGGCGGGAATACCTGTGCCGGTCACCCCCTCCCATCCTCCCCCATCGAGGGGGAGGTGTCCCGCCGGTGAGCGAGGCGAGATGGAACCCCAAACTCGAT
>DATMSG010000292.1:0-1575 GCA_035565515.1 Devosia sp. | reverse complement strand
TCCCGAGGGCCCCGCACGTGTTGCGTCACGCTGGATGTCACCCTCTTACGGGGGATAAAGCTCTCACCCTTCGAGGACCACCTTCGGCTTGCACCTCCGGATGAGGTCTGCTGGACCACCCAAAACCTAAATCTGCGTGCGCGCCCGCAGGGCCTGGCTGAGGGTGCCTTCGTCGAGATAATCCAGTTCCCCGCCGATCGGCACGCCATGGGCGAGCCGTGTCACCTTCGCGCCCGGCCCCAGCCGGTCGGTGATGTAATGTGCCGTCGTCTGCCCATCGACCGTGGCATTCATCGCCAGCACGATTTCCGAATAGTCCGGCGCGCGGGAAATCAGCATGTCGAGATTGAGATCGTCCGGCCCGACGCCGTCGAGCGGAGAGAGCACGCCGCCCAGCACATGATAGCGCACCTGGCCGGGGCCGGCGCGTTCGAGCGCCCAAAGGTCGGCGACGTCTTCGACGACGATAAGAATCCCGCTGGCCCCGCGCTGCGGGTCCGAGCAGATCGAGCAGGGGCTGACGGTATCCACATTGCCGCAAATCTCGCAGCTCTTCACCGCCACCACGGCCCGGTCGAGCGCCGCCGAAAGGGGCAGCATCAGCTGCTCCTTCTTCTTGATCATATGCAGCACAGCCCGCCGCGCCGAACGCGGCCCCAGGCCCGGAAGCCGGGCCAGAAGCTGGATCAATTGCTCGATTTCAGGTCCGCCGGATGGCATTTTGGCCCCTGTGCCTTCTCACCCATCGTGCCGGAGATGTCAGAACGGAAACTTCATCCCCGGCGGGATCGGCAGGCCGGCGGTGACTTCCGACATGCGGCGTTGCACTTCGGTTTCGCTCTTGCCCTTGGCGTCGTTGAAGGCGGCAACGATCAGATCTTCGAGCACTTCGATCTCGCTGGGATTGGCAAGCGAGGGATCGATCTTGAGCCCGCGCAGATCGCCCTTGCCCGACAGCGCCACGGTGACGAGACCGCCACCGGAACGGCCCTCGACCACCATTTCGGCAAGCTCGGCCTGCATGGCCTCCATCTTGCCTTTCATTTCGCTGGCGGCCTTCATCATTCCCATGATGTCTTTCATTCGTCGTCCTCTTCGATTGGTGCGGCGGCGATTTCGGGTGCGGCGGCGTCTTCGTCGCGCACGGAAACATTAACGAGCTTGGCCCCCGGAAAGGTTTCCAGAATGGCCTTGACCAGCGGGTCTTCATGGGCGGCCGCGGTCGCCTCGACCTTGCGCTGCTCGCGCTCCTGCCGGATGGTCTGGCCTTCCGGCGGCTTGGTTGACACCATGACCAGCCAGCGCTGGCCGGTCCAGGTCTGCAGGCGCGCCGAAAGCGTTGCGATCATGCCGGGGTCGGCGTTTTCGGTCAGCGCCACTTCGATACGGCCCTGCTCGAACGAAATCGGCCGCATCTGCGATTCGAGCGCCAGCTTGACCAGCACATCGCGTTTGGCGGTCGCGAGCGCGATAAGGTCCTTGTAGCTCGCAACCGTTGCCAGGGCGGGCTGCACCACGGCCTGCGGCCGCGCGGGTTCGGCGATGGCCTGCGTCGCGACCTGTGGCTGGGCTTCG
>DATMSG010000291.1:0-4703 GCA_035565515.1 Devosia sp. | reverse complement strand
CATCCCAGCAACTCTCAAGGCGAGGTGCGGAGCACTAGCGTGGCCGCGAACCACGAGGGCGTGCCGGGATGCAGGGGTGCCACGCCCTCGTGGTTCGAGGCTTTGCTTGCGCAAAGCACCTCACCATGAGGACTACTGGTGTTGAGGGCTATCAAAGCTGAGAGCGATCAAAGCTGAGGGCTATTGGACCTAAGGGCTACTGGGCGCTCAGATCGGTTCCGGCACGATCGTTGCCACGATGGAGGCATCGAGCGCTTCGTAATCGGCGAGGCCGATGGTGGCGTAGAGTTCGGCGCGGGTCTGCATTTCGGGGACCATGGCCTTGGTCGAGCCATCGGCGGCGAGGGTGGCGTAGAGCTTTTCCTGGGCCTTGTTGGCGACGCGGAGCGAGGAGACCGGCCAGATGACCATGCGGTAGCCCATGGCTTCGAATTCGGACGCGGTGAAGAAGGGGGTCTTGCCGAATTCGGTCATATTGGCCAGGAGCGGCACGCCGGGCATGCGCGAGGCGAATTCGCGGAACATTTCGGCGGTGGTCAGCGCTTCGGGGAAGATCGCGTCGGCGCCCGCTTCCATATACATTTTGGCGCGGGCGACGGCGCCGTCCATGCCTTCGCTGGCGGCGGCATCGGTGCGGGCGACGATATAGAGGTGACGGCGGGCCTTGGCGGCGGCATTGACCTTGGCGGCCATGTCGTGGGCGCTGGCGAGTTTCTTGTCGTTCAGGTGCCCGCACTTTTTGGGCAGCAGCTGGTCTTCGAGATGCACGGCGCCGGCGCCGGCTTCCTCGAAGGCGCGGACCATGTGCATGACATTGAGCGCTTCGCCATAGCCGGTATCGCCATCGACCAGCACCGGCAGGCCCGAGGCGCGAGCGACCTGCTTGATGAAGAAGGAGACTTCATCGACCGTGATGATGCCGAGATCGGGCAGGCCCATGGAGGCGGTCATGGCGGCGCCCGAGAGATAGAGCGCTTCAAAGCCGGCGGCCCTGGCCTGGAGCGCGGCCATGCCATTGTGGGCGCCGGGGAGGCGCAGAATGCCGCCGCGCTCGATCAGCGCGCGGAAGCGCAGGCCAGCGGGCTCGTTCGGCAGGTCCGAGGACAAAAGATAGGGCATGGCGAAAAATCCTTGATTAGCGCTGGTCGATCGGCGCGAAAGCCAGATCGTCGGGGCCGATATAGTTGGCCGAAGGGCGGATGATCTTGTTGTCCTGGCGCTGCTCGATGACATGGGCCGACCAGCCCGAGGTGCGCGCGATGACGAAGAGGGGGGTGAACATGGCGGTCGGTATGCCCATCATGTGGTAGGAGACGGCGCTGAACCAATCGAGATTGGGGAACATCTTTTTCGCATCCATCATGGTGGATTCGATGCGCGCGGCGATGTCGTACATTTTTGTCGAGCCGGCCTCTCTGGAGAGGTCTTCGGCGACGGTCTTGATGACCTCGTTGCGCGGGTCGGAGACGGTATAGACCGGGTGTCCGAAGCCGATGATGACGTCCTTGTTTTCGACGCGCCGGCGAATGTCGGCTTCGGCCTCGCCGGGATTGGCGTAGCGCTTCTGGATGTCGAAGGCGACTTCATTGGCGCCGCCATGTTTGGGGCCGCGCAGGGCACCGATGGCGCCGGCGAGGGCGGAATAGATATCCGAGCCGGTGCCGGCGATGACGCGGGCGGTGAAGGTCGAGGCGTTGAATTCGTGCTCGGCGTAAAGGATCAGCGAGACATGCATGGCCTTGACGTGGCTAGGGCTTGGAGCCTTGCCGTGGAGCAGGTGGAGGAAGTGGCCGCCGACGGAATCGTCCGGTGTTTCGACCTCGATGCGGCGGCCGTTGTGGGAGAAATGGTACCAGTAGAGCAGCATGGAGCCCTGGCTGGCGATCAGACGGTCGGCAATGTCGCGGGCGCCGGCATGGTCGTGGTCATGCGCCTCGGGGAGGATGCAGCCGAGAGCCGAGACGCCGGTGCGCAGCACATCCATGGGATGGGTGGCGGCGGGGAGGAGTTCGAGCGACTGGCGGACGGCCGTTGGAAGGCCGCGCAGGGATTGCAGCTTGGCCTTATAGGCGGCGAGTTCGGCGCGGGTGGGCAGGGTGCCGTGGACGAGGAGATGGGCGACTTCCTCGAATTCGCAATTGTGCGCCAGGTCCAGGATATCGTAGCCGCGATAATGCAGGTCATTGCCGCTGCGGCCGACGGTGCAAAGCGCGGTATTGCCGGCGACGACGCCGGACAGGGCTACGGATTTCTTGGGCTTGAATTGGGCCATGCAAAGCTCTCCCGGCGCTTTTCTGTCAACAGATTTTTGTGTTTTTATTCCTTTGCGTGGGACTTTGCCCCAAATCGCATCAATGTGTCGACAGAAAAGTGGAGATGGGGGCGTGCTGGGGAACAGGTCCCCGTGCTTTCTGGCTTGGCTCTGCAAAGCGTCTCGGCGTGAGGGCGAGTGGGGATCCAAAGTAAAAGAGGCGGCCGGTGGGCCGCCTCTGCGTTTCGGGTCGTTCGACGCTTAAGCGCGCAGGGCCTTGGCGGCGTTGACGAGGTTGACGAGGGAGGCTTTTACCTCGGGCCAGGCGCGGGTTTTGAGGCCGCAATCGGGATTGACCCAGAGCTGGTCGGCGGGAATGCCTTCGGCGGCTTTGCGCATCAGGGCGAGCATGTCGGCCTGATCGGGGACGCGGGGGGAATGGATGTCCCAGACGCCGGGCCCGATCTCGTTGGGATATTTGAAATCGCGAAAAGCTTCGAGCAGTTCCATGGCCGAGCGCGAGGTTTCGATCGAGATCACGTCGGCGTCCATTTCGGCGATGGCGGGCATGATGTCGTTGAATTCGGCATAGCACATATGGGTGTGGATCTGCGTGTCGTCCTTTACGCCCGAAGCGGAGAGGCGGAAGCAATCGACGGCCCAGCGGAGGTACGCGTCCCAATCGCGCCGGCGCAGCGGCAGGCCTTCGCGCAGAGCCGGTTCGTCGATCTGGATGATGCCGATGCCGGCGGTTTCGAGGTCGATCACCTCGTCGCGGATGGCGAGGCCGATCTGGCGGCAGGTTTCCGAGCGCGGCTGATCGACCCGGACAAAGCTCCATTGCAGGATCGTCACCGGGCCGGTGAGCATGCCTTTCATCGGCTTGTCGGTGAGCGAGGCAGCAAAGGCGGACCAGCGCACGGTCATCGGCTGGGGGCGGGAGACGTCGCCGAAAATCACCGGCGGTTTCACGCAGCGCGAGCCATAGGACTGGACCCAGCCGTTTTTGGTGAAGGCGAAACCGTCGAGCTGTTCGCCAAAATATTCGACCATGTCATTGCGCTCGAATTCGCCATGGACCAGCACGTCGAGGCCGATTTCCTCCTGGATGCGGATGGTCGCTTCGGTTTCCTTTTCGAGGAAGGCATTGTAGCCGGCGGCGTCGAGCAGGCCCTTTTTATAGGCGGCGCGGGCTTCGCGGACTTCCCTTGTCTGGGGGAAGGAGCCGATGGTGGTGGTGGGATAGGCCGGCAGCCGGTATTTGGCGCGCTGCTTGTCGCGGCGGGCGGAAAAGCCCGAATGGCGGTCGAGATCGATGGCTTGGGCCGAGCGGATTTTGACCGCGTCCTTATGGATGCGCGGGGAGGCGCGGTGGGCGGCTGCGGCCGCGGCGGAGGCGTCGAAGGCGGCTTTGACGGCGGCGCGGCCGTGCCTTTGGGCCTGGGTCAGGGCGGCAATTTCGTCGAGCTTTTGCTTGGCAAAGGCCATCCAGCTCTTCAGTTCGGCATCGAGATTGGTTTCCCCGTCGAGATCGACGGGACTGTGGAGCAGCGAGCAGGAGGGCGCGATTTCAAGGCGCTCGGGCCCGATCTTGTCCCAGGCGCGGGCAACGAAACTCAGCGCGCGGTCAAGATTGGTGCGCCAGATATTGCGGCCATCGACGACGCCGACCGAGAGCAGCTTGTCTTCGGGGAGGACGGCGAGAACATCGTCGAGCTGTTCTGGGGCGCGGACGAGATCGATATGGAGCCCGGCGACCGGCAGGGTGGCGGCGAGTTCGGTATTGTCGAGCAGGGGGCCGAAATAGGTGGTGAGCAGCAGTTTCGGGCCGGCCTTGCCGAGAACGTCATAAGCGGTCTTGAAGGCGGCCTTTTGCTTGCCGGTCAGGTCGAGGACGAGAACGGGCTCGTCGATCTGCACCCATTCCGCGCCGGCGGCTTTGAGCTGGCCGAGGAGATCGGCATAGACCGGGATCAGGCTGTCGATGAGATCGAGCGTATCGAGGCCCTGGTCCTTGGCCTTGGCAAGGCTGAGGAAGGTGACGGGGCCAACGATCACCGGGCGGGTCTGGATGCCGAGGGATTTGGCTTCATTATAGTGGGCAAGGGGCTTTGCAGCGTTGAGCGCAAAGGTCTGGCCTTTGTGCAGCTCGGGCACGATGAAGTGGTAATTGGTGTCGAACCACTTGGTCATCTCCATGGCCGGGGCTGCGGCGGTACCGCGGGCCATGGCGAAATAGAGCTGGTCGGGGTCGGCGATGCCGGCAAAGCGCGGCGGGATGGCACCGACCAGAACCGACGTGTCGAGGACGTGGTCGTAATAGGCGAAGTCGTTGGAGGGGATGACGTCCACGCCGGCATCTTGTTGCAGCGTCCAGTGGCGGGCGCGCAGGTCCCTGGCGGTGGCGTGGAGCGCGGAGGCGTCGATATCGCCCTTCCAGTAGCTTTCCTGG
>DATMSG010000290.1:0-6806 GCA_035565515.1 Devosia sp. | reverse complement strand
GCGCAGCGCTTCGGCGGTGTGCTCCTGATCGTCGACGGCGATATTGAGGAGAATGCCTGAACTCTCGGCAAAGGCCGCGGCGGCGGGCAGAAACCAGGTGCCCAGGCTATCGGCATTGACGGCGACGTCGATGGTCGCGGGATTGGCCTGCATGTCCCCCAGGCCCGGCAAATGGCGCAAGAGGTCGTTTTCCAGCATGCCGACCAATTCCATATGCCGGCAAAGCCAGGCGCCCTTTTCGGTGGCGATGCAGGGTGTGCCGCGCTCGATCAGCACCGTGCCCATGCGCTCTTCGAGCTGGCGGACGCGCTGGGAAATGGCCGAGGGGGTGACGTTGAGGGCGCGGGCGGCCTTTTCGAAACTGCCCGTCTGAACGATTCGCGCGACGGCCAGGGCGGCGGCATAGTCGATCATGGATTAGTTTTTCTAATGTAATGTTAGGCAGATTAATTTGTCTAACCACGCCGGCTCGGCTAGCGCAAGCCCATGGATATTCCGGTTTTTATTGCGGGGCTGTCGATCGGCCTCAGCCTCATCGTCGCCATCGGGGCGCAGAATGCCTTTGTGCTGCGCCAGGGGCTCAGGGGAGAGCATGTTCTAGCCGTGTGCCTCGTCTGTGCGTTGTCCGATGCGGTGCTGATCGTTCTGGGCGTGACGAGCTTTGGGCGGATTGCGGCGCTGCTGCCCTGGCTCGATCCGGTGATGCGATTGGGCGGGGCGGGGTTTCTGTTCTGGTATGGGGCGAAAAGCCTTTATTCCGCGCTGAAATCCCGCGATGCCCTGGCGGCCGGGGCGGAGGGAATGGCAAGACCCCTCGTGCCGACGCTTCTTGCCTGCCTTGCCATTACCTGGCTCAATCCGCATGTCTATCTCGATACGGTGGTGCTGCTCGGCAGCGTTTCGACGCAATTTGCCGGGCGCGAGGCGCATTTCGCCGCCGGGGCGATTTTCGGATCCTTCGCCTTCTTCTTTGCCCTTGGTTTCGGCGCCGGCTTTTTGCGCCCGGTCTTTGCCAATCCGCTTGCCTGGCGCATTCTCGAAACCGTCATCGCCGTGATCATGTGGGCCATTGCGCTCAGGCTGGTGCTGGGCGGGTGAGGATCAGCCGCCGGCCCATGGTTCCAGAATCGGAAAAAATGCGCGAGCGTCCGGCCGAACGCCAACGGGACGCATCATGAACGACAAAATCAGGCTCATCAGCACGGAAATCCTCTCCCAGCACTGGGGAACGCTGACGCGGGCCACGTTGGACTATCGGCGCGACGACGGCACCGTGCAACGCCTGTCGCGCGAGAATTACGACCATGGCAATGCGGCGGCCATGATCTTGTTCAACCCCGGGAGGCGCACCGTGCTGCTGGTGCGCCAGTTCCGCTATCCGGTCCTGGCCAATGGCGATGCGGCATTTCTGCTCGAAGCCTGTGCGGGCCTGCTCGATGGCGAGGATCCCCAGATCTGCGCGCGCCGCGAGGCGATCGAGGAAACCGGGCACGAACCGGCCGCCATGGTCCATGTCGGGGATGTCTATATGTCGCCCGGCTCGGTGCAGGAAAAGGTCAGTCTCTTCGTCGGCCACTATGACGAAAGCACCTATCGCCATGCCGGCGGGGGGGTCATCGAGGAGGGGGAGGAGCTTGAAGTGGTGGAGATGGCGCTCGATGAAGCCATGCGCGCCTGCCGCGATGGCCGGATCGTCGATGGCAAGACCGTCATCCTGCTCCAGTATCTATGCTTGGGAGAAATGACGATGGACCGCCAAGCTTGAAATGCTCTATCCTCGTGGCGGACGCGGGAGGAGACGGCCATGGTGTCGAGGTCTTTGGCGGGTTGGATAGTGGGGCTGTTTCTGGTGCTGACCGGGGGCGCCCTGGCACAGGATGCCTCCACGAAAGTGCTGGTACCCGATGCGCCGGGCGGAAGCGCGCTGGTCTCGGGCTGTTATCAGGCGGATCGCAATCTTTATGGACCGAACCGGCTGACCTTCTGCCTCGAGCGGCGGGGCAGCTATTCCGTGCGCGGGCAGGGCGTGCGCTGCGAGGGCCGGCTCAACTGGCGCGCTTCGGGGCGCGACGTGACGATCGACCTGCGGCGCCAGAGCTGCTCGGGCGGCATGGCCTGGGCGGCGGCCACCATTACCTGCCGGCCGCGCGGACTGATCGACCTCATCCTTTCGGAAATTTTCAAGAACCAGACGCAAAACAATGGCCGCGTGCTGGTGCCCGACCATCCGCAGGTCGGCTCGCTCCGCTGCACCTATCGCCCGACCGTGCCGGGCGCGCCCAATGCCAGCTTTGTGGCGCGGCGGCTCTAGGAAAGTCAGGGACCGGTCGCGGCCGGTCCCGCACCCCGTCAGAAATCCACGAGCTTTTTTTCCGGATCGTAGGGCTGGTCCCTGGCGATGCGGGTGACGGCCTGGCCGCAGCGCATCTTCTTGGAGACCGCGTCGAAGGCATAGGTGGGACCGCCATGCAGCTGCCAGCCTTCGGAAAGGGCCTTGGTGACCTTGTGGCAGAACAGTGAGTCATCTTCACCCGTCAGAAACCGGTAAATGAGCATGCATACCCCCATTGCGGCGCGAGCCGAGCGCCGAGATTGATTCTCTTGCCTCTTAGCGCTAATCGAGAGGGCATGCACAGCTTTCCGAAAGACCTGCTCGACGGCCACGCGAATTTCCTGGCTGGACGCTATGCCCGCGAGAAAGAACGCATTCGCGATCTCGCTTCGGCCGGCCAAAAGCCGACCACCATGATCATTGCCTGTTGCGATAGCCGCGCGGCGCCCGAGATGATCTTCGATTCCGGGCCCGGGGAAATGTTCGTGCTGCGAAATGTGGCCAATCTGGTGCCGACCTATCAGCCCGATGGCGGCCAGCACGGGACCTCGGCGGCGATCGAATTTGCCGTCAAGGCGCTCAACATCGCCGATATCGTGGTGATGGGCCATGGCCGCTGCGGGGGCATCAAGGCGGCGCTGGACCCCGACCTGAAGCCGCTCGACGATGGCGATTTCATCGGCAAGTGGATGGCCATGCTGGGCGAATTGCCCAGCCAGCTCGGGCAAAACAGCCTCCTCACCCCCAGCGAGCGGCAGACGGCGATGGAGCGGATTTCGATCCGCAATTCCATCCGCAACCTGCGCACCTTTCCTTATGTGGCCGATCTCGAGGCCGAAGGGAAAATCGCCGTGCATGGAGCCTGGTTCGATATTTCGACCGGCGAATTGTGGATCATGGACGAGAATGGGGATTTCATCCGGCCAGAGCTTTGAGCCGGTCCCGTCCTGATCTTTGAGCCGGCCGCTGGAGAAACGGCCGGCACAGTTGCGGCCTATGCGATCACTTGGGCGTGAGCAATGGCCGCTTTTCTGCCCTCAAGTTGATCTTTGCCTGCTCAAATCGTGATCAGTTGTTTTTGCGCTAAAGGCACGAAGAGCTGCAGTGATCTTTCAATTGCTGGAGAGGGTGTCCCAAAATTCCCCATCTGCGGGACAATTGCTGCTGCCCGCAAATAGCCCAGAGATTTGTCCGATCACGCCTTTGTGTGGTCGGTCGGCAGACACATTACCCCGCCAGTCTTTTGCTCATGGGCCGCAGGAGAGCTGCCCGTCGATGGAAGACAGATCTTCCATCGCACGTCCCCGAAAACATGGAGCAACACCATGAAGAAGATCGTTCTGTCCTCCCTTATTCTTCTCGGCCTTTCCGGCGCCGCCATGGCGCAGGCGGCAACCGATTTCGCCTCGGTCGATGCCGATGCCAGCGGCGGGGTTTCCCTGGCCGAAGCGCAGGTCGCCTGGCCCGAGCTGACCCAGGACGCCTTCACCGCTGCGGATGTTGACGGCAATGGCGAACTCAGCGCCGAAGAATACGATGCCCTGGTGGCAGCAGCCGCGGTTCCGGCCAGCTAACCCGGCGCCCGGTTTCCCCCAGTGCGCCATCCCGGCTTTTACGGGGTGGCGGCCTCATTTTGCGACAGTGTCGCCCATCTTTGGACCTTAGGATTTCTCCCATGCGCAAGCTCGCCCTCGGCCTTGTGGCCGCCAGCCTTTTCGCCGCCCCGGTCATGGCCCAGACGCCCCTGACCTTTGCCGATGTCGATGCCAATGGCGACGGCCGCCTCAGCTATGAGGAATTGCTGGCCGTCTGGCCCGACCTGACCCAGGAAGAATTTGCCGCCGCCGATGTCGAAGGCGCGGGTGGCCTCACCCCCGACCAGCTCAATGCGCTGCAACCGGCCAATGTGCCGGCTCCGGCGGAAGCCGTTCCCGCCCCGCTCGAGGCGCCGGCGGATGTGGCGCCGGACGCATTGGTGCAATAAGCAAATCAGTCGAGCCGGATTGCCGGCTCGACTGACTTCGATTTCCGCAGGGTGACGACAAGGCCCGATATGACCAGCATGCCGCCCAGAATTTCGATGCCGGTGATGGTTTCGCCCAATATCAGATAGCCCGACAACAGCCCGGTAATCGGAACCAGCAGGGTGAAGGGGGCGACGACGGAGGCCGGGTGGCGTCCGAGCAGCCAGCTCCAGATGCCGCCGCCCAGCAGCGTCGCCGGATAGGCGAGAAAGGCGATCAGCGCCGCGTCGGACCAGCCAAAACCGGCAAAGGCCGCGAGCATGCTGTCGCCTCCCTCGATGGCCAAGGACAGCGCGAAGAGCGGCAATGGAGCGGCAAGAGAGCCCCAGACCGTGAAGGCCACGGCATTGACCTTGCCGGCCTTTTTGGTGAGCACATTGGCCAGACCCCAGGCGAGCGCTGCTAGCAGCACCAATAGCAGCGGCACGAAGCCGGCACCCTCGATGCGCTCTAGGGCGATCACGCCGATGCCGAGAAAAGCGATTCCCGCCCCGATGACCTGAAACCTGCTCGGCCGCTCGCCGAGCAGTACGAAGGCCATGGCCATGGTGAAAAAGGCCTGGGTCTGCAGCACCAGGGACGACAATCCCGCCGGCATGCCCCAGGCAATCGAGAGATTGAGGAAGGCATAGAGCGCAAAGCCGAAGGAGAGGCCGAAGGCGATGACGATCCAGGCCGGCGCCTTGGGCGGTTTTACGAAAAGAATGGCCGGAAAAGCGGCCGCGGAAAAGCGCAGCGCGGCCGCCAGAATGGGCGGCAGCGCCTCGACGCTCAATTTGATGACGACGAAATTGAAGCCCCAGATGGCAACGACCAGAAGGGCAAGCAGAACATGGCGGATGGGCATGGAGTAACTACCGGTACGGTAGTGTTGTACGCCTTGGCGCCGCCGGGCTCAAGGTATTCCAATGCCTGGGGGCGGCCAGCGGCGATCCCCCGGCAATCGCCGCCACCGGGCTTGTCCCGATGGCCCTGCGTGGCGGGATGGATTGCCGGGACAGGCCCGGCAATCGTGTCGGGTGCCGATCAGGCAGCCAGGGCGCGGGGCTTTAGGCCCTTTTCGATCAGGGTTTCGGCGATCTGGATGGTGTTGAGCGCGGCGCCCTTGCGCAGGTTGTCCGAGACAACCCACATGGCGAGGCCGTTTTCGACCGTGACGTCTTCGCGGATGCGGCTGACAAAGGTGTCGTATTCACCAACGGCTTCGACCGGGGTCGCGTAGCCGCCGGCTTCGCGCTTGTCGAGGACGGAAATGCCCGGCGCTTCACGCAGGATGTCGCGCGCTTCGTCGGCCGAGATCGGCTTTTCGAATTCGAGATTGACCGCTTCGGAATGGCCCACGAAGACCGGCACGCGCACGGCGGTGCAGGTGACCTTGATCTTGGGATCGAGGATCTTCTTGGTCTCGGCGAGCACCTTCCACTCTTCCTTGGTGTAGCCGTCTTCCATGAACACATCGATGTGGGGGATGACGTTGAAGGCGATCTGCTTGGGGAACTTTTGCGGGGTCGGGCTGTCGTTGACGAAAATGCCCTTGGTCTGGTTCCAGAGCTCGTCGACGCCCTCCTTGCCGGCGCCGGAAACGGACTGATAGGTCGCAACGACTACGCGCTTGATGGTTGCCGCATCGTGGAGCGGCTTCAGCGCCACGACGAGCTGGGCCGTCGAGCAATTGGGGTTGGCGATGATATTGTTGCGCTTGGCGTCGGCGAGCCAGCGATCAAGCACGTGGCCGTTCACTTCCGGCACGATCAGCGGCACGTCGGAGTGATAGCGCCAGTAAGAGGAATTATCGATGACGATTGCGCCAGCCGCCGCGATCCGGGGGGCCCAATCCTTGGAAATGGCGCCACCGGCCGACATGATGGCGAAGTCGACGGTGGAGAAGTCGAAATGCTGCAGGTCCCTGGCCTTGAGGACCTTGTCGCCGTAAGAAATTTCCCGGCCGATCGAGCGGGACGAGGCGAGGGCATAGACCTCGTCGGCCGGAAAATTGCGCTCGGCGAGAATATTGAGAACTTCGCGGCCCACATTGCCTGTGGCCCCGACGACAGCGACGCGATAACCCATTTGGAACTCCGGTCCCTTTACCTTTTCCGCCCCCGCGCGATGATCTTGCCATCGCGGTCAGTGCTTTGAGCCTCTCCCCGGCGGGAGGGAACCCGGGGAAAAGCGTCAGGCGGTTTTGGTGGTTTTGGTCATGGCAGCGACGCCCCCGGCGGTAAGCCGGGTGGGCATGAAAGCGGCGATGTGGCCGAAGCTGCGCATGAAAATATATGCTCTAAGAAGAAAAGCAGGACTTCTCATACTCTCAAATAGGAAAGAGTCAATGAATTTGGAGTGGCGCCGGACCTGCCGGAACGATACGGGAAGGCAAAGAGCGGCGAGAGGCCCGAAATGACCGATTTTGACATCATCATCCTGGGCGCTGGCGCCGCCGGCCTCATGGC
>DATMSG010000289.1:0-7401 GCA_035565515.1 Devosia sp. | reverse complement strand
GTTAACTTTCCCAAGAATTTCCGCGACTTGGTGGAATCCCCAGCTTCAAACACGCGCGAACCCGTGTTAACGCTCTATTTACCACAAGGGGGGATGCGTTGACGTCACGGCCAAAAACGGTTGCCATTCTGGCGGCCAATCCCGCGCTTACGTCCGTGCTGACCATGGTTCTGGCCGGTGATACGCGCCTGCGCGTGCGCCCCTTCGAGAGCGAAGCCGAACTCTTCGCCTATATGCGAATCGCCCCGCTCGACATGCTGGTCGTCGATTTCGACAGGGAAGGCCGCCCGGCCTATGAAATGGTCGAAGCCATCCGCCTCGATCCGGGTTTCGTCAGCCGCGACCTGCCGGTCATCGCCCTGACCCGCAGCATCACCCCGCCCATGCGGCATCAGGCGATCAGCGCCGGCATCGACGAAGTGCTGGTCAAGCCCATGTCGCCCCGCCACCTGCTGCAACGCGTGCAGGCGCGCCTCATCAATCGCAGCGTCGTCGGCCTTCTCGGCTCGGGCTATCGCGGCCCCGAACGCCGCGACCGCGTGCCGCTCTCAAAACCCCAGCCCCAACCGGCCCGCCGCGCCACCGACAACGTCGTCCCGCTCTTCCCCAACCGCCGCAAGCCCATGCATCCGGGCCTCGAACCATAGGCCGCTTCGCGCGACCGACTCCCCGCGGTAGCGATCATCAGGGCTTTTGGACCTTCGGCAACCCCTAGCGCTTCTGCTCGAGCACCCAGCTGACCTTGTTCCAAAGGTCTTCCACCGAATCGGCAAACTGCACGTTCCGGTCATAGCCCGCCACCGAATGCGACAGCACGTCGCCGGCAAATCCCTTCACCGCCTCGAAGGCCCGGTGGCGATTGAGCATGACGACCGGTCTCGTCCGGCCGCGCGCCGATGCCCAGCTGCCGAAGAGGGCCGAAGCCGAAGCCAGCGAACCCGGCAGCGCCACCAGCACCTGTGCCTCCTCGGCAAAAAGCGCATGACGCGCCTGGCGCTCGGGCAAAACCCGCACCGGCACGCCTGAAAGCGTCGCGGGCAAGGCCACATCGGCATCGGCCAGCACCGATACCGCTCCGCCCGCCGTCTTGGCCGCCGTCATCAGCGGCAGCGGACCGGTTCCATTCTCCCACAGGCACAGCAAATGCGCGCCGCGCCGGGCAAAGAGCGTACCGGTCTGGCTCATGAGGCTGGCGCGTTCGGGATCGCCCGGCCCCTTGTCCGAAGCGAAAACGCCGATAACCGCCATGCTCATCGACCCTTCATGCTGCCCAGAATGCCGCGCACGATGGCGTTGCCGAGCCTGTTGGCGACGGTTCGGGCAAAGGAGTTCATCGCCGCTTCCGCCGGGGTCTGCCGGCTCGATGTACGCCGCGGCTGGGCGGCGCGGTCGTTGCGCGCCTGTTCCCTGGCGGCCTGTTCCTGGGCCGCCTGATTGTCCGCTTCATACTTGGCCCGCTCGTCGGCCAATTGCCGGTCGCGCGCCCGCCGCTCCAGAATTTCGAACGCCGATTCGCGATCGATAACGGTGTCATAAAGCCCGCCTACCGGCGATTTGGCGATGACCGCATCACGCTCGGCGGGGTTGAGCGGCCCGACCTGGGCCGAAGGCGGCCGGATCAGCGTGCGCCCGACCATGGAGGGAATGCCCTTGTCCTCGAGCACCGAGACCAGTGCCTCGCCGATGCCCAATTGGGTAATGACCGCTTCGGTCGAAAAATCGGGATTTGGCCGGAAGGTTTCCGCCGCCACCTTCACCGCCTTCTGTTCGCGCGGTGTATAGGCACGCAGAGCGTGCTGCACGCGGTTGGAAAGCTGCGCCAGCACGGCTTCGGGAATGTCGATGGGGTTCTGGGTCACGAAATAGACGCCGACGCCTTTCGAGCGGATCAGCTTGACCACCTGCTCCACCTTGTCGACCAGCGCCTTGGGCGCGTCATCGAACAGGAGATGGGCTTCATCGAAGAAGAACACCATTTTCGGCTTATCCGGATCGCCCACTTCGGGCAATTGCTCGAAGAGTTCGGACAGCAGCCAGAGCAGGAATGTCGAATAGAGCCGGGGCGACTGCATCAGCTGGTCGGCCGCCAATATGGAGATGAAGCCGCGCCCATCGCTATCGAGCCGCATCAGGTCGGCGATTTCCAGCGCCCGTTCGCCGAAGAAATTGTCGGCGCCCTGTTGTTCGAGCACCAGCAAGGCGCGCTGGATGGAGCCGATGGAGGCGGTCGCCACATTGCCGTAGCGCGCCGAAATGTCCTTGGCCCGCTCCTGGATATTGACCAGCATGGCGCGCAGGTCCTTGAGGTCGAGGAGCAGGAGCCCTTCCTCGTCGGCCACGCGGAAGGCGACATTGAGCACGCCTTCCTGGGTATCGTTGAGATCGAGGATGCGACTGAGCAGCACCGGGCCCATTTCGGAAATCGTGGCCCGCACCGGGTGCCCCTGCTTGCCGAACAGATCCCAGAAGATCACCGGAAAGGCGGCATTGCTGTAATCGGTAAAACCGATATCCGCGGCCCGCTTGGTCTGCCATTCCTGGATCGGCTGGCCCTTGGCGACGCCCGAAAGGTCGCCCTTAATATCGGCCGCAAAGACCGGCACGCCTGCCGCTGAAAACCCCTCGGCCAGCGCCTGCAGGGTGACGGTCTTGCCCGTACCCGTGGCGCCGGTCACCAGACCATGGCGATTGCCATATTTAAGGCTCAGATATTCCGGCCGCGTGCTCGTGCCGAGATAAATCTTGCCGTCCACGAGCATGTCGTCACCTCTTTGGTCTTCTAAAGCCTTGCCGTTATAGCCAAAGCCGTTCACCACGTCTTTGAGTTTCGCTCGCCCGGCGCGCCAAAGCTGGCAGAATAAGGCCATGCGCCAGAAAATCCAGATCACCCGCCGTCACGCCCTTGCCGGTCTCGCCGGTCTCGCCATCGGCCTGCCTATGGCCGCGAGGGCGCAAACCGCCGATCTCGTCCCCGATAGCGAGGCCGACCAAAGCGCCGCGCTCCAGGCAGCGCTCGATGGCGCCATAGGCCGCCTCAGCCTTCCGGCCGGACGCTTCCGCGTCGGCAATATCAATTTCCCGGCCAATCTCGTGGTCGAAGGCGTGCCCGGCGCCACCTGGCTCGTCGCCGGCGGCACGGCCATAGGCGGGTTCCTGCATCAGTCCGGCCTCGTCCTCCGCGACATCGGCTTTACCGGCGATAGCGGCAGCGATCCGCTCTTCGGCGTCCAGTCGGCCGGCAATGTCACCATCGAGCGCTGCCGTTTCTCCGACAGCCCCGGCATTGCCCTCTCGCTCTTCCAGAGCGCCGCGACCATTCGCGATTGCAGCTTCGAAAACCACGGCGACGCCGCGATCCATTCGCTCGACAGCGCCGGCCTTCTTGCCGGCGGCAATACCATTTCGGGCTGCGGCAATGCCGGCATCCGCGTCTGGCGCAACGAGGCGGGCCCCGATGGCTCCATCCTCGTCAATAACCGCATCTCCAAGATCGACTGGCGCCAGGGCGGCAATGGCCAGAACGGCAATGGCATCAATGTCTATCTTGCCGACGAAGTGGTCGTTGCCGACAATCACATTTCCGACTGCGCCTTCACCGCCGTGCGCCTCAACACCACGAAAAACTGTCAGGTCACCGGCAATATCTGCCGCACCAGCGGCGAGGTCGCGATCTTCTCCGAATTCGGCTTTTCCGGCTCGATCATCGCCGACAATGTCATCGATGGCGCTGCCACCGGCATTTCCATCACCAATCTCGACAGCAATGGGCATCTGGCCGTCTGCTCGGGCAATATCGTGCGCAATATCTCGCCCAAATCCGCGGTCAATCCGGACACGGTTCCGGTCGGTATCTATGTCGAGGCCGAAGTCGCGGTCACCGGCAATGTCGTTGAAAACGTCCCCGGCGTCGCCATCGCCGCCGGCTTCGGCAGTTTTATGCGCTCGGTCGTCATCACGGGCAATGTCGTCTATGCCAGCAATATCGGCATCGGCGTGTCCATCGCCGAAGGCGCCGGCAAGGTCCTCATCGCCGACAATATGGTGCACGAGCCGAGCGTGGGCGAAATCGCCGGCCTCAAATGGACCGAAGTCGCCGAAACCGATCTCCGCGCCGTCGCCGATCGCTATCCGCATGTGACGATAAGGTAGGGGCCTTCTTACAAGACCGCCCGAACCTCGCCCACCACCGCTTTGCGCACATTCACCGTCGGCTGCCGCGCAAAGCCTTCGAGCACTGCCCGCTGCCCCGCATCCGGATCGGCAAATTTGAGCAGCAGGGCCGCGACCATGGCCTGGCTCGCCGCCATATTGCCGTCGTCGCATTTGAGCGCGTAACCCCAGCCCTTGTCGCGGATGGCGCCGCATTGCACGCCCTCCGCCCCGCCCTTTTGCATGACGCGGCCGCCAAAGGCTTCCATCACCAGCGTATCGAGATGCCCGGTCCCCGCCACGAGATGGGGATGTTTCGTCGCCGCATCGAACAGCGCCCGCGCCCCTGCCGCATGCCCGGCATCGAGCCCCTCGCCCGTCGCCATGCGCGCAAAGCCATGGGCCCAGGCCCGAATCGGCGCCGCCCAGGTGGGGATGGAACAGCCATCCGTGCCGCAACGATCTTCTCTCAGCCCCTCCCCGATCACCGTTTCCACCGCCGCCCGCACTGCGCGCTGCACATCGTGCTCGCGCTTGACATAGTCGGTAGTGGGCACGCCCATGGCCAGCGCCACGCTCAACATGCCCGCATGCTTGCCCGAGCAATTGTTATGGAGCGCGCTCGGCTGCTCGTGCCGCTCCCGCAGCGCTTCGCGCGCTTCCCCATTGGTCGGCTGATGCGCGCCGCATTCGAGGTCCGCGACCGAGAGCCCCATGCGGCCGAGAAAATTGGCGACATTGGTCACATGATCGTCTTCGCCATGATGGGAGGCGCAGGCCAGCGCCAGTTCCTCGCTCGAATGGTGAAAGCGCTCGGCCGCATGCCGGTCGAAAATCGCCAGCGCCTGCATGGACTTGATCGCCGAGCGCGGAAAGACCGGCCGCTCGATATCGCCCGCCGAAGCGATCACCCGGCCGCTCGCATCCATGACCACGAAGGCGCCGCGATGGCGGTTTTCCACCCAATTGCCGCGCACGGCCTCGGCGAGAACGGGATTGGCATCCATGACAAAAAACTCCGGCCCTGACTGTCCCTGAGGAACAGTGCAGAGCCGGAAAAGTCAATGCATGGGGAGGAGGTATGCGGGGTTACAAAGGAGGCGCCGGGCAAACGGCGGGCAGAAATCAGATGTCCCAGTCTTGCATCGGGGTCAGAAAGCGCGAATTGACCCAGCCGCGCGTATTCTGCCGTTCGATGAGGCACCAGTCGGCGCTGTTCTCGACCTGGATGCAGCGTTCGACCCAGACCGGGCTATTGGGGGCGAGGCTGCCGATCTTGCGCGAATAGCTCGCCGGCCATTTGCGCACATTGAGCTTGTCCCACTGGGCGACATTGCTGACCCGCGCCATCTGCTCGACATGGTAGCCCGCGGCCATGGCCGGCTGCACGGCAAAGCCGGCGGCGGCGGTGACGACCAGGCCACAGAGCGCTGCGACCAGAACCTTTTCCTGTGACTTGTTCATTTCACGTCCCTCAGGGAATTGCGTTGTTGGAGCCAGATTGCCCCGTTCGGATTGAACCCACCCTGATGGGCGGGTTCAGTTTCGGTTCATAAACCTGCCGGTTCAGTTCATGTCGCGCTGCAGGACATAGAGAATGACGCTGTCATGGGCGCCGAAGCGCAGCGAGACGACATCGTTCTGGTCGTAGCCCTTGGCAGCCAGCGCAGCCATCAGCGTGGCATTGCGGGCAATCGGCACGCGCAGGTGGTTGACATTGCCGTTCACAAAGATCGCGCCATAGGCGTTCTTGCCCGAGACCGTCAGGTCTTCGCAGATGGGCTGCAGGCCGACGCGGTTGCCGCGGATCGCATCTATGTCGGCCCGGCTGACGCTGCGCATATGGCCCACCATTTCTTCGCAATTGGTGGGCGAGGACGAGGGGCTGGGATAGTTGCTGGGCCCGCCGGCAACCTGGGCGGCGCTGGGCAGGACGGCGGTCAGGGTGAACATGCCGGCGAGAACGGCGAAAGTGGTGATCTTGAACATTTGTTTCTCCAGTTTGGGTTCGGCATCCGCCCCTTGCGGACCGCCTGAGGTTTCGATGTCCTTGCATCGAGCATGGCGGCGTTATGCGCCCGCCGCTTTGAACCCGCCCTGAGAGCCGCATTCATCTGCCGTTAACCGGCAGAACCGCCTCCGCCCCGGCCGCATTCGATTGGCAGAAAGGCAAATTCCGCTTAGGTTCGGAGGACAAATCAACGAGTAAAATGAGGAGGTTCGGATGAAAAAGGTGCTGGTGACCGGCGGCAGCGGCAAGCTTGGCCGCGCCGTGCTGCGCGATCTCGTCGCCCATGGCTACGATGTCCTCAACATCGACCAACAGGCCCTGCCCGAACCGATCTGCCCCTCGGTCAGGATCGATCTCACCAATTTCGGCGAGGTGGCCGCCGCCATTCTCGGGGGCGTCGACGAGCGCGGCGGCCCGTTCGATGCGGTCGTGCATCTTGCCGCCATTCCCGCGCCCGGCCTTGCCGCCAATGCCAGGACCTTCGCCAATAACGTACCGACGACCTATAATATTTTCGAAGCCTGCCGCCTCGCGAAAATCAAGAACGTGGTCTTCGCCTCGAGCGAAACCGTGCTCGGCCTGCCCTTCGACACGCCCCCGCCCTATGCGCCGGTCGATGAAGACTATTTTCCGCGCCCCGAAAGCGCCTATTCGCTCGGCAAATTGCTCGACGAAACCATGGCGGCCCAATTCTGCCGCTGGGACCCGGATCTGCGCATCGTCGGCCTGCGGTTTTCCAATGTCATGTATCCGGAAGACTATGCCGCCTTTCCCGGTTTCGATAGCGATCCGCAAAAGCGCAAGTGGAACCTGTGGGCCTATATCGATGCCCGCGACGGCGCCCAGGCCGTCCGCCGCTCGCTACAGGCCGATTTCAAGGGTTTTGAGGCCTTCATCATCGCCAATGCGGATTCGGTCATGACCCGGTCCAACATTTCGCTCCTCGCCGAAGTGTTCCCCGAGGTGCCGCAAAAGGGAAACATCCCGGCCAATGGCACCCTGCTCTCGATCGAAAAGGCCAAGCGCATGCTCGGCTACTCGCCACAATTTTCCTGGCGGAACGAGGTGGGCAAATAGGGGCCGAAGGCCCCTCACCCGCCGGCTTTACCAGCCACCTCTCCTTTGGGGGAGAGCTCGGCCCAAGGCCAGGTGAGGGGCCTTCCGGCAAGCCTCACTTCATCCAGAACATCGGCAACAAATCCACCGAAACCGGCTCGTTCTTCTCATTGGTCGCCATGACA
>DATMSG010000288.1:0-5046 GCA_035565515.1 Devosia sp. | reverse complement strand
GCGGGCAAATTGTCCGCGGCCGGGTCCTACATACGGCTATCGCCGGCCCCTCACGCCATCCGGTCGAGTGCGGCTTCGAGCTGACCGAAATAGTTCTGCCAGCCCATGCGGGCGCCGTGATAGGCTTGGTTCTGGTCGGGGCGGAAGCCGGTCTGTTCCATGCGCAATTGCGTGCCGGCCGCGGTCGGGGTCAAGGTCCAGGTGACGGTGCTTTCAAGCCCATAGGCATCCCAGGAATAGGCCAGCATGCGATTGGGCTCGATTTGCTTGACCTGGCAATCGACCGAACCCCAATCGGCCGTGAACTTGAACCTGTGGCCGAGATCGGGGGCAAAATCGCTCTGCATCAGCCATTCCTTGATCAGATGCGGCTGGGTCAGGGCGCGCCAGAGCTTTTCGGGGCGATGGGTAAAATCGCGCTCGACAACGACGGTACGGATTTCGGGCGTGGCCTCGGTCATGGGATATTCCTATTTGGAGAGGTTGAGGGCGATGGCGGCCCGGATGAGCGCGGTGAAAGCGGCTTCATCCACCGCGTCGCCTTCGCGAAAATCAATGGCGCGGCGGGTGCCGCCGGTCAGGCTCGAATTGAAAAGCCCGGACGGGTCGGCAAGGGCGGCGCCCTTGGGAAAGGTGGTCTTTATCGCCGCCTTATAGGCCTCGCCCGTGCAGATGATGCCGCCGCGCGACCAGACCGGATTTTCCCATTTCCACTCTTCGACCACGTCGGGATCGGCCTCTTTGACCAGCTTGCGGATGCGCGCCAGCATTTCGGCGCGCCAGCCGCCCAATTCGGCAATGCGGGCATCGATCTTTTCGGCAGCACTCTTTTCGCTCATTTCAGCCTCACATCTTCTCGCCGGGCAGCAGCGCGGCCTGATTTATCCAGGCGACGAACTGCGGTTCGTCGATCCCGGCCGCTTCGGTGATGTCATGGTAACGCACGCCGGCAATTTTCGAGCCCTTGGCCGGCATGGGGTCAAGCTCGGTGCCCTTGAAGAAGGTCACCCGCACATAGGCATTGAAGCAATGCATGCTCAAAAACCATGTTTGGCCATCCATGCCGTAAAGCGGCGTGTTCCATTTGACCGCCTTCTTCACCCCCGGCACGGTTTTTACCACCAGGGCATCCACGTCGCGGCAGATCGCCTGCTTCCAGCCGGGCACGGCGGCGATATAGGCGGCAACCGGTTCATCGCCAAAACCCTTGGCGATCTGCGGATTGCCGCCCGAAAGCAGCACCACGCCGTCCTTATTGGGCTTGAGCGGTTTTTTCTCCGCCATCAGGCCGCATCCTGGCCGCGCCGGTGCCACCTGGCAAAATAGGGCAGGGCGAAAAGATAGGTGCCGGTCAGAAACAGCAGCAAAAGCGGAAACAGCGGCACATAGGACATCCACATGATGGGCTCGGCCTGCGCCAGGGCGATCGAGGTGGCGATCACGCTCACGACGAAGGCGACGGAAATCCAGCGGTGGGACAGCCGGACCCAGCGGGGCCAGCTGGAACGCGATGGTGTGGTGGTGATGTCGCTCATTGGTCCATTCTCCTCAATAAATCGTCCAGGGCATCGAACCGGCCCTCCCAAAACCCCGCCATTTCCCTGGTCCAATCGACAAGGGGACCGAGCGCGGCCGGTTGGGCGCTATAGTGGGTTTGCCGTCCATCGATCCGCCCGCGCACGAGCCCTGCTTCCTTCAGGACGCCGAGATGCTTTGAAACGACCGGCTGGGATACGCCCGCCCCGGAGGTAAGCACCGCCACGGTGCGCTCGCCTTCGCGGCAGAGACGCTCGAACAGCGCCCGCCGCGTCGGATCGGCCAGCGCCTTGAACACCGTGTCTGCTCCCGGTTGCATTAGATCGATACCTCATTAGCTATGATTTTATTCATAGCTCGACGGCTATTTGAGAGTCAAGCGCGGACTGCAATGAAGACTCCGGGATCGCCAGGAACGGACAATTTTATGCAATAGCCAGCAATCCCAGAACGCTCCCTTTACCCGGCACGCGCATTTTGGTCCGGAATCCCCGGGGGAACGGCGATGACGGGCGGCGAGACAGAGCAGCTTTTACGGTTGCAGACCGAGATATTGGAGGCCGTAGCCCAGGGAGAGGCCCTGCCGGCCATCGGGCGGCTGCTGTGCCGGCGGGCCGAACAGCTCGCCCCCGAAGCGGTCTGCTCCATCCTGCTGATCGACGAATATGACAGCGTGCGGGCGCTGGCGGCGCCCGGCCTGCCGAAATTCTATTCCGCGGCCATCGATGGGCTCAGGCTCGGCCCCAAGGCCGGTTCATGCGGTACCGCCGCCTATCTTGGGCGCGAAGTGGTGGTCACCGACATTGCCTTCGATCCGCTCTGGGAGGATTTTCGCGCCCTCATCCTGCCGCTTGGCTACAAGGCCTGCTGGTCCACTCCCATCATCAACCCCGCCGGGCGGGTGATCGCGACCTTTGCGTTTTATTTTCGCGCGACCCGCGGGCCCACCGATACCGAGCGCAATATCGTTGCCACCTGCGTCCATCTGTGCGCCCTCGCCATCGAGCATGAACGCATTCGCGAGCGCAATTTCCGCCTCGCCTATTACGATGTGCTGACCGGCCTGCCCAATCGCGGCCGCTATAACGAGCTTTTGGACGAGCATATCGCCATGAGCCAGCCCTTCGGGCTGATCCTGCTCGATATCGATCATCTCAAATCGGTCAATGATACGATCGGCCACGCGGCCGGGGACAGGCTGATCGCCACGGTCGGCGCTCGGCTTGCCAGCGTGCATCCCACGCTCATTCCCTGTCGCCTGGGCGGCGACGAATTCGCCATCATCGCCCGCGGCTGTTCCAGCCACGACATGCTCGAACACTGGGCCAGCATGGTCAGCGACATGACCACCGGCTTGGTCGAAATGGCCAGCCAGTCCTTCGAGGCGCATGTGACCATGGGCGGCGCGGTGTTCGGCCTGGATGGCACCGATGCCGATACGCTCTCGCAAAATGCCGATTTTGCGCTCTATCACGCCAAGCAGGCGCGCCGCGGCGGCTATATGGCCTTCGAAGCGGACCTGCGCACCGAAATGACCCATCGCATGGCGCAGGTGCGCCAGCTCGATCAGGCGCTGTCCGACAACTGCGTCGAGCCGTTCTATCAGCCCATCGTCAATCTCGAGACCAATGAGATCGTCGGGCTCGAAGCCCTGGCGCGGCTGCGCCTCGGCGGCGAACTGGTCTCGGTGGGGGAATTCCAGACCGCCCTGACCGATCCGCGCCTGGCCTGCGAACTGACGGGAAAAATGCTCGAACAGGTGGCGCGGGACATGCGCGGCTGGCTCGATGCGGGCATCGATTTCCAGCATGTGGGGGTCAATGTGACAACAGGCGATTTCCAGCGCGGGGATCTCGCCGAACGCATCATCGACATTTTCGGCCGGGCCCGCGTGCCCCTCAGCCACATCGTGCTCGAAGTCAATGAAGCCGTGTTCGTGGGTGGCAGCGACAGGAGCGTGCCCCATGCGGTCGAAGCCCTGCGCAGCCGCGGCATTCTCGTGGCGCTCGACGATTTCGGCACCGGCTTTGCGTCCCTGACCCATCTCCTCTCCTTCCCCGTCGATATCATCAAGATCGACCGCTCTTTCATCACCCGGCTCGGGGTCGACGGGCCGAGCGAGACCGTGGTGTCCGGCCTTGTCGATATTGTCCGGAAACTGGGCATGCGCATCGTCGCCGAGGGCGTCGAATGCCCCGAACAGGCCGAAGCCCTGCGCCGTTTCGGCTGCGGCATGGCCCAGGGCTATCTCTATTCGCGCCCGGTTTCGGCGCGTCAGACGACGATCCTCCTCAACGCCTATGGCGGAGGCCGGCTGGGGGAGGCCGAAAACGTCAGCCGCCGCCGGGCATAGAACCGGGCTCACCGGCCTTGATCGAAGCTTTTGATCTTTCACCGTGCCCCGCGAAGGCGCGGAGACCGCCGTTGAAACAGGGGATTCGCGCCTGCGATGGAGAGCCGTGGCGGGTGACAGGACGGTGACAGGGAGCGTGCCTACAGTAAGGGCACGAACGCAACGTCGTTCGCCTTGTTTCTGGGAGGATCTTTTGAACAAGCTGCTACTCGCGGCGCTGGTTTCCGGCGCCCTGTCTCTGCCCGCCTTTGCTGCCGACTACACCATCCTGGCGCCCGCCGCGCCCGGCGGCGGTTGGGACCAGACCGCCCGCACCATGCAGGAGGCGTTCACCGCCGAAGGCATTTCGGGCAATGTGCAGGTCACCAACGTTCCCGGCGCCGGCGGCACCATCGGGCTCGCCCAGTTCGCCAATCAGGATGCCGGCAATCCCAATGCCCTGATCGTCGGCGGCTATGTCATGGTCGGGGCGATCCTGACCAATATGTCGCCCGTGACCCTTGCCGACGTCACCCCGATTGCCCGCCTCACCGGCGAAGCCGTCGCCATCGTCGTGCCGGCGGCCTCCGACATAAAGACGCTCGATGACCTCGTGGCAAAACTCAAGGACAATACCGGCGCCGTCTCCTGGGCCGGCGGTTCGGCGGGTGGTGTCGATCACATCACGGCGGGCCTGATTGCCAAGACCATTGGCGTCGATCCCACCCAGGTCAATTACATCGCCTATTCCGGCGGCGGCGAAGCGCTTGCGGCCATTCTGGGCAATCAGGTGACCGTCGGCATTTCCGGCATCAGCGAATTTTCTTCGCAGATCGCGACCGGCGACCTGCGCCTCCTCGCCGTTTCCTCGGACGAACGCGTGCCGGGCGTCGATGGCCCGACGCTCAAGGAAGCCGGCGTCGATCTGGCCGTGCAGAACTGGCGCATGGTCGCCGCCGCCCCCGGCATTACGCCCGAGCAGAAGGCCGCCATCACCGCCGATGTAAAGGCCATGGCGAGCTCGGCCACCTGGCAGGCCGCCCTCGACACCAAGGGCTGGGTCGACACCTATCTCGACGGCGAGGCCTTCGATACCCAGCTTGCTGCCTATATTGCGGCGACTGAAACCATCCTGAAAGACATCGTCCTCGTGCAATGAGCGCCGGCCAGTCCAACAG
>DATMSG010000287.1:0-5208 GCA_035565515.1 Devosia sp. | reverse complement strand
GGGTCGAGCCCGAGGGTAGCACGGTGGTTGGGGCGGTATGGATTGCCCGGACGAGCCGGGCAATGACGGCAGAAGTGTTGGGCCTACTCGGCTGCCCGGGTCGCGAACTGGGGGCGGCGGTCCATGACTTCCTTGAGGAAGTGGCCGGTATGCGAGCGCTTGTTCTCGGCGACTTCTTCGGGCGTGCCAGTCGCGACCACCTCGCCGCCGCCGTCGCCGCCTTCGGGACCCATGTCGATGATCCAGTCCGCCGTCTTGATGACTTCGAGATTGTGCTCGATGACGATGACGGAATTGCCACCTTCGACCAGTTCGTGGAGCACTTCGAGAAGTTTGGCGACGTCGTGGAAATGGAGACCGGTGGTCGGCTCGTCGAGCATATAGAGCGTGCGGCCGGTGGCGCGCTTGCTCAGTTCCTTCGAGAGCTTCACGCGCTGGGCTTCGCCGCCCGAGAGCGTCGTTGCCGGCTGGCCGACTTTGACATAACCGAGGCCGACGCGCTGGAGGGTGGCGAACTTGTCGCGGATGACGGGCACGGCCGAGAAGAACTCGACCCCTTCATCGATGGTCATGTCGAGGACGTCGGAAATCGACTTGCCCTTGAACTGGACTTCCAGCGTTTCGCGATTGTAGCGCTTGCCCTTGCAGACGTCGCAGGTGACGTAGACGTCGGGCAGGAAGTGCATTTCGATTTTCAGGACGCCATCGCCCTCGCACTTCTCGCAGCGGCCGCCCTTGACGTTGAAGGAGAAGCGGCCGGGACCGTAACCGCGTGCTTTCGCTTCGGGCAGGCCCGAGAACCATTCGCGCAGCGGCGTGAAGGCGCCGGTATAGGTGGCCGGATTGGAGCGAGGGGTGCGACCGATCGGCGACTGGTCGATGTCGATGACCTTGTCCAAAAATTCGAGGCCGGTGAGCGATTCATGCGGGGCAGGGACGACGCGGGCGCCATTGAGGCGGCGCGCGATGGCCTGATACATGGTGTCGATCATCAGAGTCGACTTGCCGCCACCGGAGACGCCGGTGATGGCGACGAAAAGGCCGAGCGGCACATCGACGGAAACATTCTTGAGATTGTTGCCGGTTGCGCCCTTGATCGAAAGCGCCTTGCCCTTTTTGCCCTTTCGGCGCTCGGCCGGAATGGGAATGCCCATGCGGCCGGAGAGATATTTGCCGGTGAGGGAATCGGGGTGGTTGAGAATGTCCTCGGGCGAACCTTCGGCGACGATATTGCCGCCATGGATGCCGGCACCGGGGCCGATGTCGAGAACATAATCGGCGGTCAGGATCGCGTCCTCGTCGTGTTCGACGACGATGACGGTATTGCCGAGGTCGCGCAGGCGGCGCAGGGTTTCGAGGAGGCGGGCGTTGTCGCGCTGGTGGAGGCCGATGGAGGGTTCATCGAGCACATAGAGCACGCCGGTCAGGCCCGAGCCGATCTGGCTGGCCAGACGAATGCGCTGGCTTTCGCCGCCCGACAGGGTGCCGGAATTGCGCGACATGGAGAGATATTCGAGGCCCACATCGTTGAGGAAGTTCAGGCGCTCGCGGATTTCCTTGAGGATGCGCTCGCCGATCTGGCTCTGGGTGGCCGAGAGTTTTGCTGAAAGATCGACAAACCACTGCGAGGCCACCTTGATCGACATCTCGCTGACCTGGCCGATATGAAGGCCATCGATCTTCACGGCCAGCGTTTCCGGTTTCAGGCGATAGCCGCCGCAGGCGACGCAGGGCTTGGCCGACATGTACTTTTCGATTTCTTCGCGCATGCCGGCGCTTTCGGTTTCCTTGTAGCGGCGCTCAAGGTTGCCGATGACGCCTTCGAAAACCTTTGAGGTTTTGTACTGCCTGAGGCCATCGTCATAGACGAAATCGATCTTGGTCTTGTCGGTGCCGTAGAGAACGGCGTGCTGCACATCGAAGGGCAGCTCGTTCCAGGCGGTGCCGGTCGAGGCGCCAAAGTGCTTTACGACGGCCTGAAGGGTCTGCTGGTAATAGGGTGCCGAGGTTTTGGACCAGGGCAGAATGGCGCCATCGCGCAGCGACAGGGTGGGATCGGGGACGATCTGATCGGGATCGATCTTCTGTTCGGTGCCCAGGCCATCGCAGACCGGGCAGGCGCCGAAGGGATTGTTGAACGAGAACAGGCGCGGCTCGATTTCGGCAATGGTGAAACCGGAAACCGGGCAGGCGAATTTTTCCGAGAAGGTGATCTGGCGGGCAGAACCGTCTTCATTCTTCTCATCGGCGAATTCGACCAGGGCAATGCCTTCGGCCAGTTTCAGCGCCGTCTCAAAACTTTCGGCGAGGCGGCCGGAAATGTCGGGCGAGACGACGACGCGATCGACCACGACTTCGATGTCGTGCTTGAACTTCTTGTCGAGCGCCGGCGCGTCTTCGATCTCGTGATATTCGCCATCGATCTTCACGCGCTGGAAGCCCTTGCGCATGAGATCGGCCAGTTCCTTCTTGTACTCGCCCTTGCGGCCGCGCGCGATGGGGGCCAGCAGATAGAGGCGGGTGCCTTCGGGCAGTTCCAGCGTGCGATCGACCATCTGGCTGACGGTCTGGCTTTCGATGGGGAGGCCCGTGGCCGGGGAATAGGGAATGCCGACGCGGGCGAAGAGGAGGCGCAGATAGTCGTAAATCTCGGTGACCGTGCCAACGGTGGAGCGCGGGTTACGCGAGGTGGTTTTCTGCTCGATGGAAATGGCGGGCGAGAGGCCTTCGATGTGTTCCACATCGGGCTTCTGCATCATTTCGAGGAACTGGCGGGCATAGGCCGAGAGCGATTCCACATAGCGGCGCTGGCCTTCGGCATAAATGGTGTCGAAGGCGAGGGACGATTTGCCCGAGCCCGAAAGACCGGTCATGACGATGAGGCTGTCGCGGGGCAGCTTTACGTCGATGCCCTTCAAATTATGCTCGCGGGCGCCGCGGACGATGATTTCGCGGTTCTGGCTGGGCGTAGGCTTCATTGTTCACGTCCGTGGCTTGTCGCGCCGGTGAATGGCGCAGCAGCAATGGGGTCAAGGGAGGCTGGAGAGCCCATGAGATAGGCGCTGCCCAGCCCAACCGCAAGCGCCAGCCACGCATGGCTAACCAGCGCGGCTCTCACCTTAGCGTGTCCGAAGGAGCTTGCACAAACACCTGTGGTTCTCATGAACATTTGCAGAACATTTCAAAATCAGTCAAGTGGGTGATGACATGGTCAGACCATGCCAGGCGGTGAAAAGGGCAGCCGCGACGAATAACGCGCCAGCGCCGCGGCTGATCCAGATGGTGGCGGCAGGATTATCCACCAGCGCATCGCGGCCGCGGCCGGCGGCCAGGGCGAGCGCGCCATAGACGATGCCCTGCACGAGCACGGTGATGATGCCGAGCATCAGCGCCTGGGACCAGACGGGGCCGAATTCGGTGCGGACGAATTGGGGGAAGACGGCGAGCACGAAGAGATAGGCCTTTGGATTGAGCAGACACGTGATCGTGCCCTCGCGGAAGGCGGCCCATTCGGTGCGGGTGGTGGCGCGGCCGATGCCGGAGACGGTGATGGAACTGCGCAGGAGCGTGTAGCCGATCCAGGCCATGTAGGCGGCGCCGGCCAGGATCATGGCCTGGAAGAGAATGGTGGGCAACTGGCTGAGGACGCCGACGGCCACGGTGCCGAAAAGGGCGTGGACGGCGCCGCCGAGCATGACGCCACCCAGCGCGGCAAGGCCCAGGCGCCTTCCGCCCGTCAGCGCATTGGCGAGAATGTAGAACATGTCCATGCCCGGCACGACGATGATGCCGAAGACAAGGAGCGTATAGAGCCAGAGCGCCTGTGCGTAATCCATGGTGGTTCCCGAGTGTGGGAAAGGCAATGGCGCAGGGCTGCTGACAGGGAGAGTCAGGAGAGTTGCGGCTTGCACAGCCCGGCACCGGCGCGGGCGCGCCAGTGCTGGGCTGACTGTTCGGGTATCAGGCCGGGAAGGCTGCGGCGTCAGACCTTTTCGACTTCGCCGCCGCCATCGACCCAATCCTTGAAGCCGCCGAGATTATAGACGTTCTTGTAGCCCATCTGGTGCAGGGTGACCCCGCTGAGGGCGGAGCGGCCGCCGGAGGCGCAATGGAGGATCACCGGGCGGTCGGCGCTGAGATTGGCGTCGTGATATTGCGAGGTGGGATCGGCGCGGAATTCGAGCATGCCGCGGGGAATGTTGACCGAGCCGGGAATCTTGCCATTGGCCGTGAGCTCGGCGGGATCGCGGACATCGACGATGACGGCATTCTGCTCGCGGACCATGCGCTTGGCTTCGTCGGCGGAAATCCTGGGCACTTCACTATTGGCTGCGGCGAGCATGTCTTTGACAGTGGCGGGCATAGCGGCACCTCCTTGATTGAAGCGCGAAGCCTACGCCCCGGGCGCGGGGAAAGCGAGGTCGTTGCCATTATTTGTGACACCGGCTGACGGGCCTGCTTGACATTGGACCGCAAGGAACATAAAGAGAACACAACGATGAGCGCGCCGCCGAAATGTGTGGGCATCCGGTAAATTTACCGCTGCCTGCCAGCGGAAGGGTCTATGGTGCGCCGACCGGGCAGGAGGCCGCGTACCGGGCGGCGTAATCCGGGCCCATTGTGAGAAAGCGTCCCGCGACCGGTGCAGACCGGGACTGAATTGGAAGGATTTGCGCCATGGCAGGCTCAGTCAACAAGGTCATTCTGGTCGGCAATCTGGGCAATGAGCCGGAAGTGCGGACCCTGCCCAGCGGCGGCAAGGTGGTGAACCTGTCGGTGGCAACTTCGGAGCGCTGGCGCGACCGCAATACCGGCGAGCAGCGCGAAAAGACCGAATGGCACCGCGTGGTGATCTTCTCGGAAGGTCTGGCCAAGGTTGCCGAGCAATATCTGCGCAAGGGCAGCAAGGTCTATCTCGAAGGCCAGTTGCAGACCCGCAAGTGGCAGGACCAGTCCGGCCAGGACAAGTATTCGACCGAAATCGTGCTGCAGGGGTTCAATGCCTCGATGGTGCTGCTCGATGGCCGCGGCGAAGGCGGCGGCGACAGCGCGGGCGGCGGTTTCCGGGGTAATGACGAGGGCGGTTTCCGCGGCGTCAGCAATAATGCGGGTGGCGGCGGCGGGCGCCGTCCTTCCTCCAATGCGCCGGCTTTCGAATCCGGCGGGCTCGACGACGACATTCCGTTCTGAGATTTTTGTTACCAAAGG
>DATMSG010000286.1:0-4378 GCA_035565515.1 Devosia sp. | reverse complement strand
CGTCGCTTGGACAAAGCGACGTGCCCCTTGTTTTTATTCAAATCCATTGCAAACAATGCCGCTGCCCCGCCGCTTTAGAACAACAAGATCGGCACAACCGCTGACTGGCCATGAGGTGATTCTCTAAGATGAACGACCGCCGTAAACGCCGCCGCCGCTCGTCCAATGGCCTTGTCGATGTGCTCAATGCCCTGCTGACCCTCCTGGTCATCGGCCTTGTCGTCGTCGGTGGCGGCTTCCTCTTCGTCGCGCAGCAATATTATAGCGATGGCCCCTCCAGCGAGGAGCGCGTCTTCCGCGTCGAAAGCGGCAATACCCTGAGCACCACGGCGAGCCGTCTCGAAGAGCAGGGTTTTATCACCAATGCGCTGATCTTCCGCCAGTTCGGCGCCCGCGTCGAGGAGAACACCACCGTCAAGGCGGGGGATTTCACCATTCCCGCCCATGCCAGCATGTCCGAAATTCTGCGCGAGCTGACCACCGGCACGCCGATCCGCTACGCCGTCACCATCCCCGAAGGCTGGACCTCCTGGCAGGTGGTGCAGCGCGTCAATGCCGACGATCGCCTGACCGGCACCATCGACACCCTGCCGCCCGAAGGCTCCATCCTGCCGGGAAGCTACGATTATCTGCCGGGCGATACCCGCCAGTCGGTCATCGACCGCATGCAGGCGGCCATGACCACGGCCCTGGCTGAAACCTGGGAAGGTCGCCAGGCCGACCTGCCGCTGGCCTCGCCCGCCGAGCTCCTGATCCTTGCTTCCGTCGTCGAGCGCGAAACCGGCGTTGCCGAAGAGCGCCCCCAGGTGGCCGCCGTCTTCGTCAATCGCCTCAAGCAAGGCATGCGCCTTCAGTCCGATCCGACGATCATCTATGGCATCACGCTCGGCCAATCGAGCCTCGAACGCGGCCTGCGCCGCTCCGAGATCGAGGAAAAGACCGCCTACAATACCTATCAGATCGACGGCCTCCCCCCCACGCCCATCGCCAATCCCGGCATCGAGGCGCTGCGCGCCGTCGCCCATCCCGATAGCCACAACTATCTCTATTTCGTCGCCAAGGGCGCCTCGCCGCGCGATGGCCACGTCTTTGCCGAGACCTATGCCGAGCACCGGCAGAACGTCGCCCGCTATCGCGAAATCGAGCGCGAAGCCGCCGAACAGGCCGCAACCGATGCCGAAGCGGCCCGCCAGGCACTCGAGGCTGAAGAAGCCAATGCGCCCGAGGGTACGGCCCAGTGACCTCCCGCATTGCCAGCATGACCGGCTATGCCCGGGCCGACGCCATGTTCGGCCCGGCCCGTCTCCGGGTCGAGTTGAAATCGGTCAATGGCCGCGGTCTCGACATCCGCACCCGGCTGGCCCCCGGGCTCGACGCCTTCGATATTCCCATCCGCCAGGCGCTCGGCCAGGCGCTTTCCCGTGGCTCGGTCAATGCCGCGGTCTCGTTCGATCGCCAGGGCGCCACCGGCGCCGTCTCGGTCAATCCCGCCGCGCTCGAAACCGTCCTCGCCGCCATCTCGACACTTTCGGATCGCCTCGATGCCCGCCGCCCGAGCCTTGATGGCATTCTGGCCTTGCCCGGCGTGCTGGTGGTCGAAGAAAGCCGCGACCTCGACGAGGAGGGGCTCGAACCCGTGCTCATGGCGGCGGTGCGCCAGGCGATTGCCGCCTTGCAGCAATCGCGGCTGGAGGAGGGCGCCCGCATCGCCGAAACCCTCTCCCGTCAGCTCGATACCATTGCCGAACTCGTCACCCGCGCCGATACCCATCCCGGCCGCTCGCGCGAGGCCATTGCTGCGCGCCTCGCCCAACAGGTCGAGGCCTTGCGCCAGGAAGCCGATATTTCCCCCGATCGTCTCGCCCAGGAAGCGCTCGTGCTTGCGACCAAGGCCGACATTCAGGAAGAGATCGATAGGCTCCGCGCCCACATAGCCGGCGCCCGCGCGCTCCTCGCCGGAACGGGCGCTGTCGGCCGCCGCCTCGATTTCCTGGCCCAGGAATTCAACCGCGAGGCCAATACGCTCTGCTCCAAATCGAACGCCGTGGAACTGACTGCCATCGGCCTTGACCTCAAGGCGGTGATCGATCAACTACGCGAGCAGGTCCAGAACATCGAATAGAGTACCTCCACCATGGATTTTCAGCGCCGCGGCGTCATGCTTGTCCTCGCCTCCCCCTCGGGCGCCGGAAAGTCCTCCATTTCGCGCGCCCTGTTCGGGGCCGATCCCAATATCAAACTCTCGGTCTCGGTGACCACCCGCGGCCGCCGCACCGACGAGATCGACGGCAAGCATTATCACTTCATCGACGTGCCGACCTTCGAGCAGATGCGCCGCGACGGGGGCCTTCTGGAATCCGCCGAAGTCCATGGCAATTTCTACGGCACGCCCCGCGCCCTTGTCGAAGAACAGCTCTCCAACGGCAACGACATCCTTTTCGACATTGACTATCAGGGCACCCTGCAGCTCTACGAAAAATGCCGCGCCGACATGGTCACGGTCTTCATCCTGCCGCCCTCGATCAAGGAACTGCGCGCTCGCCTCGAACGCCGCGCCCAGGACAGCGTCGGCACCATCGAAAAGCGCCTCAAAAACGCGCGCAACGAGATGGATCACTACGACGAATACGACTATGTGCTCGTCAACGAAGACCTCGAACTCTCCGTCGCCCGCGTCCGCGCCATCCTCGCCTCGGCCCGCCTCGACCGCAGACGCCAGCGCGATCTCGACACTTTTGTCAGAGATTTGCAAAACCAGATCGGCGAGTAAGAGCGCCCCTCGGCCCCGAGCGTCCTAATAGCGACTGCGGCCTCATTTCTGCTTTGCGAGGACGCCGAGCCGAGCGTGCAGTGCCCTCGAAGAGACCTCATGGTGAGCTGCTTTGCGGAGCAAAGCCTCGAACCACGAGGTCGAGCGAGTGGAGGCAGCATGCCGCGCTCCTGGCCCGACGCGTAGCACCATTGTCCCAGCAAGCCGCGCCGGCATCAAATGCCGAAGGCGCTGACCATCGGCATTTGACCAGGATGGCTCACGTTACTTCAGGTCCGAAGTATCCTGGATGGTGGAAACCTTCGCGTCGAATTCCTTGCAGGCGTCATCGAGACAGACGCCGGAAATCCACACCTCGCCATCCCCGAACATGATGCCCTGGTAGTTCACGAACAGGTCGCCGTATTGCTGCTTGGTGATGGCGTCGGCAATGCTGGGCGTGATGATGCCGTCATAATTCTCCTCGAAGACCTCCGCAGATTTGACGTTGGTTTCCTTCCCGTTGATCTCCACGCCAATCGGATAGCTCACCAGCGCGGCGACGCCTTTTGCGTCATGTTCCGCAACGGCCTTTTGCAGAGCAACGATCACCGCCTGGTATTTCGTGTGATCGCCCAGTTGTTCATCGATGGTCTTGTTGACGCTGGCTTCGTCCGCCAGTCCCGGCAGTGCGCTGCCAATGAGAAGTGGAAGAGCAAATAGAAGCTGTCGAAGTCGCTTTGTGTACATCGTCTAATTCCCTTTGCTGCCGAGTAAGGCGCAGGAGTATTGCAGATGGATGTCCTGCTCGCGACTCCCTCTCATCTGACACGGTTGCTTCTGGGTTAAGAATTGCGCGGCTTCGACTGCCGCTTCGACAATTCATCCCGGACGGTAGTGCCCGCAAATACTCGACCAAACCGGCCGGTCGGCGTTCCCCCCCGAACCGGCTCCAGCTTCCTAAGTCCGCAACCCCGGCAGCGCCCGGGCCATTGCCAGAAACGCCTCGATGGGCAGGTCCTCGGCCCGTTCGTCGCCCTTGAGGCCGGCAGCCGCCAGCAGCCCTTCCACCGGCACGCCCAACGATTTCAACGATTGCCGCACCATCTTGCGCCGTTGCCCGAAGGCTGCCTTGGTCACCTGCTCGACATGCTTGACCGGCAAGCCGTCTTCCACCGGCTTGGGCACCAGATGCACCACCGCCGAAGTCACATTGGGCGGCGGCACAAAGGCCTGGCGCCCGACATTGAAGGCAATCCGCGCCTCGCTGCGCCATCCGGCCAGCACGCCCAGCCGCCCATAGGGGTCTTCGCCCGGCCGCGCACAAATCCGCTCGGCCACTTCGCGCTGGAACATCAGCGTCATGCTCTGGAAAAACGGCGGCCAGGGCTCCTCGGTCAGCCAGCCGGTCAGCAGCGGCGTGCCGATATTATAGGGCAGGTTGGCAATGATCCGCGTCGGCCCGTCGGCCAGCCGGGAATAGTCCATTTCCATCGCGTCGCCCGAGATCACCGTCAGGCGCCCCGGATAGGCCTCGGCAATCTGCGCCAGCGCCGGCAGCGCCCGCGCGTCCCTCTCGATGGCGATCACCTCGCGCGCGCCCTCGGCCAGCAGCGCCCGCGTCAGCCC
>DATMSG010000285.1:0-2713 GCA_035565515.1 Devosia sp. | reverse complement strand
CGGAGGCGCGGATCGATGAGGCGCTGGGCGATGTCGGCGGCAAAGCCGATCAGCAGCACGAGGAGCGTCGAGATGAAGAGCACACCCTGCACATTAGGATAATCGCGCTGCTGGATGGCGAGCAGCAGCATGGAGCCGAGGCCGGGGAGCGAAAAGACGCGCTCGATGACGACGGCGCCGAGGAAGGTGCTGGCGAGCTCGATGCCGAGAATGGAAATGACCGGCACGGCGCCATTACGGACGCCATGGCGGATAAGGGCTTCCGGAAAACTGGCGCCGAGGGCGCGGGCGGTGCGCAGGAAATCGCTGCCGAGCACGTCGAGCGTGGCGGCGCGGACATAGCGTAGGAGCGAGGCGCCCATGACAAGGCCGATGGTGAGCGAGGGCAGGATCATGCCGGTGATGGCTTCGCCGAAATTGGCCCAGCCCTTCAATGGAAAACCGCCCGAGGGCAGCCAGCGCAGATTGATGGAAAAGAGGGTCACCAAAAGGATGCCGACCCAGAAGACGGGGATGGCGATGCCGAGCTGGGAAATGACGGAAATGGCGGCGCCATACCATTTGTCGGAGCGGACGGCGGCCAGAATGCCGAGGGGGATGGCGAGGACAAGCGCCACCACGAAGCCGAAGAAGGTCAGCGGCAGGGTGACGGCCATACGGTTGCCGATCTCGCCGAGAACGGAGGCGCGGCTGACGAAAGAGGTGCCGAGGTCGAGCCGGGCAAGATTGCCGATGAAGCTGACGAACTGGACATAGAGCGGCTGGTCGGAACCGACCTGAGCGCGGGCGGCGGCGATCTGCTGTTCGGTGGCGCCGACGCCGAGCAGGGCATTGGCGGGGTCGCCGGGGAGCAGGCGCAGCAGCACGAACAGCACTACGGCCGCGATGAACAGCGAGGCGATCAGGATCAGCGTGCGGCGGATGGTGTAGGCGAGAATGGCTTTGGTCCTTGCTCTGGGGCAAGCGCAGAATAGCGGGGCAGGAAAGGCAAAGCCACCGGCTGGTGGGCCGGTGGAGGGTGTGTTCACTTGTTTGAAGCCCTCATGGTGAGGCGCCCGGGGGCACCACCATGAGGGCTACCATGCCTTCGTGGAGAGGCTTACTCCGACTTCTGGATGTCGTAGGCGAAGAACTGGGAGTTGAGGCCATTGACCGGGTAGCCGGTGACATTGGCGGCCGAAACGACGATCTGGGGATAGAGGTAGAGCCAGTTGCTGGCGGCGTCCTCGGCGATGATCTTGTTGGCTTCGGTCAGCTTTTCGACCTGCTCGGCTTCCGAACCGGCGGCTTCGGCATCGGCCACGAGCTTTACGACTTCGGGGTTGTTGTAGCCCCAGTAGAAATCGGGATTGCCGTAGAAGACGATGTCGCGGTGGTTGACGTGTTCCTGCAGCGTCGCCTGGAAATCGTGGCTCTGGTAGACCTTGGTGTACCATTCATTGGCGGTGATGATGTTGATGTTCACCTTCACGCCGATCTTGGCATATTCGGACTGCAGGAACTGCGCCACGATCGGATGCGGATCGTAGTCGGGCGTATCGAGGGTGAACTCGAAACCATCGGGATAGCCGGCTTCGGCGAGGAGCGCCTTGGCGCTTTCGACGTCATAGGCATCGACGCCGGTGAGGTCGACATACCAGGGATCGGTCGGGGGCACGAAGGAGCCGATCAGCGTTCCATAGTCACCCCAGATGGAATTGAGCAGGCGTGCCTTGTCGGTGGCACGGGCCAGGGCCTTGCGGACCTTGACGTTGTCGAAAGGCGCGACGCGGTCGTTATAGGCGAGAATTTCCTTGGTGGTGGAAGCGCCTTCGGTGACGGTGAAGGCCGGGTTGCCAGCGAACTGGGCCAGGGAATCCGGGCTTTGCACCGAGGTGATGATATCGACGGCATTGGTCAGCAGCGCATTGTTGAGTGCGGTGGCGTCGGTGAAATAGGTGTAGATCACTTCGCCATTGGTGGGGGCTTCGCCCCAATAGTTGTCGTTGCGCTCGAGGGCCAGGGCCGAACCGCGGCGCCATTCGCCCAGCGTATAGGGGCCGGTGCCGTCTTCGGTGGCGGCGATGTCGGTGGCGGCGTCGTTGACGATCCAGACATAGGACAGGTTGTAGGGCAGCGAGATCGAGCGGGCCGAGAGGGTAATCACGACCGTCTTGTCATCGGGGGTTTCGATGGACGTGATCGTGGAGAGGCTCTTCTTGCGCGAGCTCTTGGAGGTCTCGGCGGTGACGCGTTCGATCGAGTATTTCACGTCGGCCGAAGTCAGCGGATCGCCGGAGTGAAAGGTAACGCCATCCTTGAGGGTGAAGGTATAGGTCAGGCCGTCTTCGCTGGCAGTGTAGCTTTCGACGAGTTTGGGCTCGACCGAACCGGCATCGGTCAGCTGGAACAGGGCTTCATAGACATTGCCATTGAAGGCTTCGTTGATGCCCTGGCCGGCGCCGGCGGTGTTGTCGAGGTTTTGTGGCTCATAGAGCGAGCCGATGCGGATGGAGGCGTCCGGATTGAAATCCTGCGCGAGGGCGGAGGCGGGCAGGGCGATGCCGGCCAGAAGGGCGGCGAGGAGGAGAGTTTTGGTGATCATGAGACGCTCCGGTTTTTGGTTGGCTTCAATCTAGTTCTGGCTGGGATAAATCTCTACCGGCCTGATCGACAATCTTATGCCGCGCTTGGGCGCATTCGGGCATTTCGTTTCCTGGGGTCAAGAGGAAAT
>DATMSG010000284.1:0-4081 GCA_035565515.1 Devosia sp. | reverse complement strand
ATTTCCGAGCCGCGCAACAATTTCCCCTTGCGCCGCGACGCCACGCGCACCGTGCTCATCGCCGGTGGCATCGGCATTACGCCCCTGCTCTCGATGGCCCGCTTTCTCGACAAATCGAGCCTGCCTTACGAGCTGCACTATTTCGCCCGCACGGGCGATGGCCTCGCCTTCCAGAGCGAACTGGCGGCCCTCCACGGCAGGATCGACCGCCATATCGGCCTCGCCCGTGAGGCCATCAGGGCCGAGGTGGCAAAGGTGCTCGGCCAATACCAGTTCGCCAACCACGTCTATATCTGCGGCCCCGGCGCCATGCTCGAAATGGTGCAGGAAACCGCCGCCTCGCTCGGCTGGCCCGACGAGGCGATCCATTTCGAATATTTCCAGAACGACAAGGTGATCGATAGCTCGTCGGCCTTCGATGTCGAACTCGCCCGCTCGGCCATGACGCTCCACGTCCCGGCCGGCAAGGCGATCCTCGAAACCATGCGCGAAGCCGGGCTGACGGTCCCCTCCTCCTGCGAGCAGGGCGCCTGCGGCACCTGCCTGACGACCGTGATGGAGGGCGAAGTTGACCACCAGGACGTCTATCTCAACAAGACCGAGAAAGCCTCCAATACCTGCATGATGACCTGCGTCAGCCGCGCCAGGTCGGGCCGGCTGGTTTTGGATATCTAGCGCACCAGTAGACCTCATGGTGAGCTCGTCGAACCACGAGGTCGTGGCACTTTTCGTGTTCCCGACCTCGCCCTTCGACAGGCTCAGGATGAGGTCTCCGAGAGAAAAATCACATGACCATCACCCTCTACGACTTCGAACTCTCGGGCAACTGCTACAAGCTGCGGCTCTTGATGAACATTCTCAACCAGCCCTATGAGATCGTGCCGGTGGATTTCTTCCCCGGCCGCCAGCACAAGGCCGACTGGTTCTTGCGCATGAACCCGTTCGGCCAATTGCCGGTGCTGAAGGACGATGACCTGACCCTCTCGGATTCCGGCGCCATCCTCGCTTATCTCGCGAAAAAATACGACCCATCGGGAAAATGGTTCCCCGACGATCCGGCCATCACCGCCGAAGTGCTGCGCTGGCATTCGGTCGCCGACGACATCACCGCGACCTCTTCGGCCGCCCGCCTGGCGCTCGGCTATGGCTATGCCTTCGATGTCGAAAAATCGCAGAAAGGTGCCCATCGCATTTTCCGGCTGATGGACGAACACCTCTGGTTCGGCGAAAAATCCGGCCGCGACTGGCTCTGTTCGCCGGCCCACCCGACCACCGCCGACATCGCCTGCTTCCCCTATGTCATGCTCTCGGAAGAAGGCGGCATTTCCCGCCAGGACTATCCCGCCCTCCGCCGCTGGACCGACCGGGTCCGCCGTGTCCCCGGCTTCGTCGTCATGTCGGGCATTTTCCCGGCGGGCCGGGCCAAGGAATAAACGAAGGGCGCCTCTCGGCGCCCTTCTTCATTTCACCTTGCCGGCCGGCGCGGCGACCTTCCAGCTCACATAGTCGTCGGCCGTGCAGCCATAGGGTGCGCGTTCGTCCCCGAACCGCGCATAAAGCTGCTCGCAGCCCCAGGTGTTGAGCGGCTCTGGCATGATATTGTTGATCTCGATACCCACGGCATCGAAGGCGTCCGGCGCCACGGTGACATAATAAAGCCAGAAGCCGAAGAAGGCGACCACCGCCAGCACCAGCACCGCGCCACCAGCAAGCAGCCCGCGCACGATATTGGGCCCGCGCTTCGGCTTCGGCGGCGGATTGGCCGCCAGCCTGGCGCCGCGCCGCTCCTGCTCCACATCGAAAGCCGCCAGGGCCGCCTGCCGCTCGATATCTGTCAATTGCACGCGCTCGAGCTTGCCATCGAGCAGGATGGGGCTTGCCACATGATCGAGCTTGACCGCCACGCCCACCTGCTTGCCCGTCTCGTCGAGCCCGATCAGCGGCGCCTGTCCCTTGGCAAAATGCGTCCGCGTCGTGCGCTTCGAGCGTCCCCTCAGCTGGTCGATATAGGACACGGCCATGCCGCCGCGGACCTTCTTCATCTCGGCGATCTCGACCGGCACCAGCGTCAGCCGGCCCGGCGTCGCGGCGGCGCGATTGGCCGCCATGGCCCGCAGTCCATTCACCACCATGCCGATGGCGCCGCCGGCAAACAGCAGCATGAACACGGCAAACATCGCCAGCCGGTTCCACAGCATGTCGAGCCCCAGGCTCAGGGTCGCCAGCTCCGGATCGTCCCGCGAAATAACGACGTCGACCATATAGTCGTCGCTCGAAAAATCGAGAAACGCCAGCGAGATATGCTTCTCGTAGCTCTGGCCTTCAAAGGAGTAGGTAATGTCGGCTTCGCAATCGGTCAGCCCGCGGCGCGAACTGCATTCGCCATCGCGCAGGTCCCAGTCCTGCAGCGTCAGTGGGTCCTGGTTGATCTGCCAGTCGCGCCACAGGCCCGGCCCCTGCCAGATGGCAAGGCCTATCGCCATGGCCGACAGAACGACGATGCTGAACAGGAACGCCGCCGGCATGGAAAAGGGCCGCGGGGCTATCGCCAGGGACCGGTTGGGTAATGGCAGTGTGACTTGGGACATGACGCGCCTCTTGTGATGTCGGCCTTGGGGCCCGACTCGGCCCGAGATAGGACAGCAGAGCCCAGTCACGAACCAGCCTTGACCTCTGCGCAATTGTGGAAAAGCTCCCTTCGCCGCCGCGGCCACTCGCCCATCTCCCCGCCGAACGGGCAAAACCCTTCGCACCGACTGGAACTCGGCCGCCAATCCCGCTATTGGCTTCTTAAGATCGAGGAGAAAATCCCATGATTATCGAGCCCAAAATCCGCGGCTTCATCTGCGTCACCGCTCACCCCACGGGCTGCGCCGCCAATGTGCAGCACCAGATCGACCATGTGGTCATCAAGGGCGCCATCCCTTCGGATCGCAAGCGCGTGCTCGTGCTCGGCTGCTCGACGGGCTATGGCCTGGCCTCGCGCATCGTCACCACCTTTGGCAGCAATGCCGATACCGTGGGCGTCTCCTTCGAGCGCGAGCCGGCCGAAAACCGCCCCGCCTCCGCCGGCTGGTACAATAATCGCGCCTTTGAAAATCGCGCCCGCGCCGCCGGCCGCAAGGCTATCACTATCGAAGGCGATGCTTTCTCCGACGCGATCAAGGCCGAGACCATCGAGGCGATCAAGGCCAATCTCGGCCAGGTCGATCTCATCGTCTATTCCCTCGCCTCCCCGGTGCGCACCGACCCCAAGGATGGCGTCACCTATCGTTCGGCCATCAAGCCCTACGGTCAGCAGGTGACCTCCAAGACCCTCAACACCGCCACCGGCGAAGTCTCCGAAATCACCGTGGAACCGGCGACCGAGGAAGAAGCCCAGGCCACCATCAAGGTCATGGGCGGCGAAGATTGGGAACTCTGGATCCAGGCCCTGTCCGATGCCGGCGTTCTGGCTGACGGCTTCCGCACCCTCAACTACACCTATCTCGGCTCCGAACTGACCTGGCCGATCTACCACAAGGGCACTCTGGGCAAGGCCAAGGGCGACCTCGACCGCGCCGCCAGGGCGATCCGCGCCGCCCATGGCGAAAACGCCGCCAATGTCGTCGCCCTCAAGGCCGTCGTCACCCAGGCAAGCTCGGCCATCCCCGTGGTGCCGCTCTATGGCACGCTGCTGATCAAGGTCGAGGACGAAATGGGCCTCGGCGAAGGCCCGATCCACCAGATCGACCGCCTGTTCCGCGAAAAGCTGCAGGGCGACGTTGCCCTCGACGAGGAAAGCCGCATCCGCGTCGACGATTGGGAGCTGTCGGCCCCGATGCAGAAGGAACTCGAAAAGCGCTGGGCAAATCTCACCACCGAGACCCTGCCGGCTCTGGCCGACCTGCCAAAATACCGCGAAGAATTCATGCGCCTCTTCGGCTTCGCCGTCGGCGGCGTCGATTACAGCAAGGATGTCGATCCCCGCGTGGTCGAATAAGGTTTTAAGGGGCGCCACTGGCGCCCCTTTCGTTTATGCGTTTCACTATTTGGTTGGAGCTGTCTGCTTCAGTAGGCCTCATGGTGAGGTGCTTTGCAG
>DATMSG010000283.1:0-9862 GCA_035565515.1 Devosia sp. | reverse complement strand
GAGGACATTACCGGCGGCGAACTCCACATCGGCGGCAAGCTCGTCAATCATGTCGAGCCGCGCGACCGCTCCATCGCCATGGTCTTCCAGTCCTATGCGCTCTATCCGCATATGACCGTCTACGACAATGTCGGCTTCGGTCTCAAACTCGCCAAGACCCCAAAAGACGTCCGCGACCAGAAGATCCGCGAAGCCGCCCGCATCCTCAAGATGGAGCACCTGCTCGATCGCAAGCCCGGCCAGCTCTCCGGCGGCCAGCGCCAGCGCGTCGCCATCGGCCGCGCCATCGTGCGCCAGCCCGAAGTCTTTTTGTTCGACGAACCGCTCTCCAATCTCGACGCCGCGCTCCGCGTCGATACCCGCATGGAGATCGCCAAGCTTCACGCCGATCTCGGCGCCACCATGATCTATGTCACCCACGACCAGGTCGAGGCCATGACGCTGGCCGACAAGATCGTCGTGCTCGATGCCGGCGTCGTCCAGCAGGTCGGCTCGCCCATCGAACTCTATCAGCGCCCCACCAATCTGTTCGTTGCCGGCTTCATCGGTTCGCCGAAAATGAACTTCGTCGAGGTCACCGTCGAGGCGGTCGAGCCGGGTTTCATCACCGTCACCAGCAAGGATGTCGCCTCCATGCGCATTCCGGCCGCTTCGGGTACTGTCGATGTTAACAGTCTGCTAACATTAGGCATCCGTCCGCACGACCTTTTGCCGGCCAATAACGGCGCCATCGTGGGCCGCGTCAGCCTGGTCGAACGGCTCGGCAACGAGACCATCGTCAACCTCGAACTCGCCTCCGGCGCCGCCTGGCTCGCCGTTCTCGAAGGCGACCGGCCCCTGCGCGTCGGGGAAAGTCTCGCCCTCGCCGCCGAGCCGGAAAAGGCCATTCTGTTCGATAAGGACGGCAAGGCGCTCCTCGCCTAACCCCAAAAACTCCAGCGCCGCCCCACTCCCGCCACGGCCGCAAATCACCTATATGATGGTGCAAAGCCGCGTGAGTTGCCCGTGACCGAATCCTTTTTGATCCTGCCCCCGAGTTTTGACCCGACCAGCGGCGAGGCCCGCTTTCCCTATGCCCTGGGAGAGCTGCACTTTACCGAAGTGCTGGGCCTGCCGGGCGGGGCCAAGCCCGAACTGGCGGCAACTCCGGCCTTCAAAAAACTCCTGGACCTGACGGCTTTCGTCCTCGGCGTCAGCTATTTCAAGCTCCGCGCACCTTTCGACATCCTGGCCCCCGACCTGGCTCTCACGGCAGCGGAAAAGGCTTTCGTCATAGATGTTTACGAGAACGGCCTCGGCGAATTCTACGCCCGCAACAACCTGGCGCGCTTCGGCCGGTTGACCCTCTCTACCGCCGACGATCCGCTCGAGCGCAAGCCTGCGCCCGACCTGCCGGAGCGCACCCTGCTCCCCATCGGCGGGGGCAAGGATTCCCTCGTCAGCGTCGAACTTCTCAGCCACGTTGGCGTCGATTTCACCCCCTTCGCCGTCAATCCCAAAGGGCCGATCCTGACCTCGGTGGAGGCCATCGGCCGCCAGCCGCTCTACGTAACCCGCACGCTCGACGCCGAAATGATCCGCCTCGGCAAGGAGCCGGGTTATTACAACGGCCACGTCCCCTCCACCGCGATCAACTCCATGATCGCCTCGCTCTGCGCCCTGCTTTTCGGCTATGATCAGATCGTTCTCAGCAACGAACGCTCGGCCAGCGAGGGCAATATCGAGTTCGACGGCCGCGAGACCAATCATCAATATTCCAAGTCGCTCGGCTTCGAATTGCTGATCGCCGACATCCTGGGCGCCGCGACCGGCGGCGCGCTCAAATATTTCTCGCTCCTGCGCCCCTATTCAGAGGCCCGGATCGCCTCGCTTTTCACCCAGGGCCGGCGCTTTGACGCTGTGTTTTCGAGCTGCAACCGCAATTTCCGCCTCACCGGCAATGACGGGCCTCTATGGTGTGGCGAATGCCCGAAATGCCATTTCGTCTTCCTGATCTTCGCGCCTTTCATGGCCAAGGATCGGCTGCTGAAAATTTTCGGCAAAAACCTCCTCGACACCCCGGAAAACGAGCGTTCCTTCCGCGAACTGGCAGGACTTGCCGGGCAGAAACCCTGGGAATGCGTCGGCGAAATTCTCGAAGCCGCCGCCTGTTTCTACACCCTGACCCGCCATGCCGATTGGCATCAGGACGCGATCGTCCGCGGCGTCAAGGCCGACCTCTTCGCCCAATATGGCGAGGAACGCCTGCAACTCGCCATGGCCGAATGCCTGACCGACAGCCACGACCACCACATTCCCCCGGCTTTGGCCGCCAAGGTGGCCGCCTATGCGGTTTAACGAACCCGTCCTACTTTACGGCGCTGGGCGTGAAGCCAATTCGACGCGGCAATTCCTCAAGCGCATTCAGCCCGAATTGAAGGTCTTCGTGACCGTGGATTCGGGCAGTGCCGATATACCAGACACCGAAACGCTCGCGGCTTCCGACCTTCCAGCCGCCATTACCGAACGGCGCTTCGGCACGATCGTCAAAAGCCCCGGCGTGTCGCGCTATAAGCCGATCTTCGCCACCGCCGCCGAGGCCGGAATTGGCGTAACCTCGAACCTCAATCTCTGGGGCGCTGCCTATCGGCAGGACCGCACCGTCATCGCCATTTCCGGCACCAAGGGCAAATCGACGACGGCGACGCTCGTCCATCTCATGCTGTCCCGCTCAGGCCTCGATGCCGGCCTTGCCGGCAATGTCGGGCTCGCGCCGCTCGAAATCGCCGACAAGCACGCCATCGTGGTCTTCGAGCTATCGAGCTACCAAACCGCCGATATGGGTTTCGTCCCCGATATCGCCGCCATTACCAATCTTTATCCCGAGCATGTCGACTGGCACGGATCGGTCGAGCGCTATTACGACGACAAGCTCAACCTGGTCGACCGCGACGGCAGCTTCGCTGTCGCCCTGGGCCAGGCCGCAGCCAGCAATGCCCGCGTCGCCAAAGCCGTGCGCGACCACCGCCGGCTGGTAAAATCATTGTCCGGCGAACAGGCCATCGCGCTCGAAGGCGCCGTCTCCCGCTCCCGCCTCAAGGGCGCGCACAACCTCGACAACGCCGTTCTCGCCGCCGAAATCGCCCTCGCGTCCGGCGCGACCATGGAGGGAATTCTCGCCGGCATTGCCGCGTTCCGGCCCCTTCCCCACCGTCTCGAAGAGCACCGCATCGGCTCGGTGACCGTGGTCAACGATTCCATTTCGACCACGCCCGAGGCGACCAAAGCCGCGCTGGCGGCCTATCCCGGCCGGCGCATCGCGCTGGTCGCCGGCGGCCACGAACGCGAGCAGGACTATGGCGAACTCGCTACGCTTCTCGCCCAGCGCGGGGTAACCACGCTCGTTACCCTGCCCGTGACCGGCGCGCGTCTAGCCGCGGCAACGCGCAAGGCGGCCCCGGATATCGATGTGACGGAAGCAACCGACCTCGAAACGGCCATCGCCACGCTCCAAGAAAAGCGCGAAAAGTTCGACACCGTCATCCTGTCGCCCGGCGCGCCGTCCTATAACCAGTTCAAGAATTTCGAAGAGCGCGGCCAGCGCTTCGTCGAGCTCTGCCGCGCCCATTTTTCGGATGTGCAATCATGAATGGCGCCGCCTATCTCGCCATTGCCATTGTCGGCGAGGTGATCGCCACCTCGTTCCTCCGCGCCTCGGCCGGCTTCACCCAGCTGGTGCCATCCGTGGTGGTGGTCGTGGGCTATTGCGTAACCTTCTATTTCTTTTCGTTGGCTCTTCAGACCATTCCCGTCGGCACCGGCTACGCCATCTGGTCGGGCGTCGGCATTATCCTCGTCTCGATCATCGCTTTCTTCGCCTACGGCCAGACCCTGGACCTACCGGCCCTGATCGGCATCGGGCTCATCCTCGCCGGCGTGCTGGTCATCAATCTCTTCAGCCAGTCGAGTGCCCATTGAGGCGCGGGAGAGTCAGGTTTTAGGGCCCGGAACATATCCAGCCACGCCCTCGTCCTCCGAGTCTACGCCGCACTCCGCGCGCCCGGATGAGGTCTACTTTGATTTCAGTTCTTAAGTAAAACGAGCTAGTACGCCGTCACCAGCGACAATGGCGGCACGCCCGCTTCGGTCAGGGCGACACGAATGCGATCGAGCAGTGCGCTGTCGGTAATGCGGCGGCGGAGCTGCGTTACGATCCCCACATTGCGAAAGCTCGGCACGGCCAGCACGCGCGGCAATTGCCGCGAAACCTCTGCATCGTTTCCCGCCCCTTCCGCCGCCAGGACGGCCAGAACCGGTCCGATCTCCCCATCCGATTTCGAATAAATCTCGGCGAAACGGGCCGCCCTGGCAAAGTCCCCATCCCGCAGGGCCGCCAGCGCCGGCACTCCATAATACCAATCGGGAATAATCGTAAAGGCGGAGAGCGCGCGCTGGGCCAGGGGCAAAGCCTGGTCGAGCTGACCGATAAAGGCCATGTGGCGCGCATGGGCCGCCAGCGCGTCGAGATTGGACGGATTGGATTGCATCGCCGTGCCATAGGCGGCTTCGGCCAGATCGTGCTCTCCAATGGCCTCGTGGAGGCGCGCCCGCTGATCCCAGACGAAACTGCTGGTCGGCGACAATTGCACTGCCTCGGCCAGCATCTCGCCAGCCGCGCGGAAGCGCTCAAGCTGCGCCGAGGTCGATGCATCGGCCGCGTTCACCGCTTCCGCCGTCAGGCTCGCCATGGCAGCCAGCGCGATACCGCTCTTCTGCTCGTGCTCGATCAATGCCGAGTAGCACGCTCGCGTTCGCTCGGCGGCGCCGACCGTGGCGCTCTCGCGATACATGGTGAAAAGCATGCGGCAGAGATAGGGGCTCTCGCTCCCGGTAATACTGTTCTGGCTCAGATATTGCCGCGCCCGCGTGTGCAGCGGCCCCCGGGGATTGCCGAGAACGTCGAGAATGCTGACCGACAACCGGTCGATACGCCCCGGCTCGGCGAGCTCATCCGCCGTGAGAACGAGCGAGCGATTCCACACCACACCATTGGTCGATAGGTCGGTCAGAATAATGCTGTATTGCAGATTGGCCGGCACCGCTGGATCGCGCCGCACAATTCCGGTCAGCACAAAACCATCGGCCGGGTTCGGCGAGACATTGGCCGCGCCGCGCCCACCGTAATCGACCGAGAGGAAATGCAGCTGCTGCAGACGACCGACAAGATCGACGGCGAGCCCTGACACGGAAGCGGTGATCTGAGGATTGTCGGTAAGATTCTGGAACTCCATGACCCGCAGGACGGGCTCCTGAATAGCCGCGTTCACCGTAACCTGTTGCTCTTGCCGCGGCCCCCAGGTCGAGAGCGAATAGGCCAGTGCCGCGGCGCCTATGGCGATGACCAGAAGCACGAACCAGGACACGGTGACGTGTCCGCGCGGCGGCGGCGCCTCGCTCCCCTCGAGGTCAACGGGATGTGCCGCGGGCCTTGCCGCACCATCGGATTCAATAAAATCAGGCACATAGCGCCCGGTGGGCAGTACGATTTGCAGCCGTTCGTCCGCGCCGGGGCCGCGATAATATTGATCCAGCAGAGCCCGCAGCCGGCGCGCCTGCACGCGCACGATGGGATCGCTCTGCGGATCGAAATCGGCTGGGCGCCCGAAAACATCGACCGCAATCGAATAGGCCTTGATAGATTGGCTGTCGCCGTCGAGCCGGCGATTGACGATATAGCTGAGAAAGCGCGTGAGTTGGGGCGACCTGGCCATGCCGGGCCAAGTCATCAGACGATCCAGCGCCGCCAGCACTGCATCCCTATCGTCGGTGGCCTCCGCCATTTTACCCCCGTGCGGGGGTTAATAGTGCCCCCTTACATGTAAATTGCAACCCCGACTTACCTGAATTTTACCCGAGTTTGCCTATCCGCGCCGGGCGACTTCCCTCATATGCCGGGCGTCGGCTCCCTGAGCAGACGCCGTTCCGGTGGCCAGGCCCCGCCGGATGCGTGAAACCACCCAAATGTTTCCGAACCAGCATGCGCCACGGCGGCCGCATGTTTCTCCACAAGAGTGATTTGCCCGGTGTTCGTCGGGCAGAGGTAAGCGTGTGAACAGTCCATTTGCGCAGGCGCCCTTTATCGGGCTGATCGATGACGACGGCCATTCGGCCCGCCTGTTCATGCGTGTTCTGGCGGCCAATGGCGGCCCTTCGGTTCGCCATTATGGCAGCGCCGAAGAAGCCGTCGCAGATCTCATCGTCGTGTTGAGCGATCCGCAATCGCACTGGCCGGAAATGCTGGTCGTGGATCTAAAGAGCCACAGCGGCGCTACTCTTGAGTTTGTCCGCCGTCACCAGGCCTGGCTGCACCAGAAAGGTGTCGCTCTGTTGGTGATGGTGCCGCCCACCGATCGGGCCGGGCGCATGGTCTATTTCGAAGCCGGCGCCGCCGCCGTCTTCTTCCGCCAGTCGGAGGCCGATGCTTACCGGCACGAACTGGCGGGCATTGCGAATTTCTGGGCGCGTAGTGAGCGTCTGGATGCTGTTGGCATGTAACTCCTGCGTCCACAGGTTTGCGTGCCTGGACGGAGAGCAGCGCCGCAAGCCACGGTTCCTGACCGTGTCCAGGCGTTGTCCTCCGTCTTCGAAATACGGACGTCGATCTGCACCATCGGCGTCTGACATCGCTGGCTCAACTCCAAGTGGGCCAGCGTGCGGGCAAACGGTTGCGGTACCTCCCGATCGCGACCGTACGGGGGGAGAAGCATCTCGCCGGGCAGCGCTACCGTCCCTCAGCGCAGCCAGGCTATCTATCGTGCTTCTCCCCGCGGCCCAGCTCATCGGCCCTGCGCTTTTCCGCTTCGTCGTCTTCTTCCGCCTTGTGCCCGATAAGCCGGTGCGCCAAGGCGCGCATGGCCGCCAGCACCAGAACGGCAAGAATCGTCGTTCCGGCCGCCAGGGTGTAAAATCCCAGAGCACAGGCGACGCCGACGGCCCCGGCCATCCACATTCCGGCACCCGTCGTCAGCCCTTGCACGCTCGCCCCTGAGCGGAAGATCGCCCCCGCGCCCAAAAAGGCTATGCCTGCGGTAACGGCCTCGACCGCACGGATGGGATCGGCCCGGGAGCCCGCCCCGCCGCCAGTATCGATGGTGTGAAATATCTCGAAAGTAAGAATGGTGAAGAGGGCAGCGGCCGCCGCGATCAGGATATGGGTGCGCAACCCGGCCTCCGCCGTGCGCACCTCGCGCTCGAAGCCGATCACCGCCCCGCAAAGCGCGGCGATGATCAGCCTGATGGCGATGATATGTTCGGGAAGATAAGTCTGGGTCAGCCCAAAGCTATTGCCTATATCCATGCCCAAAATCCGAAAGTGACGCTGCCGTCACAATCGCAGGGGCAAGAACTTGGTTCCGTCTCAGGACGCGACGCGAATTTGCAGTTTCACATCGTCCGGGCGCGCCTCGACCGCGCGGTCGAATGCGGCCTTGGAGTCCTCGAACGCAAAGGTCTCCGAGATCAGCGGCTTCAAGTCCACCTTGCCCGAGGCAATCAGCGCGATGGCCCGGTCATATTGGTGGGCATAGCGGAAGACGTTTTCGATCCGCAGTTCCTTGGTCGAGGCCGCGGCGATATCGACCTTGGTCGGCTCCACCGGCAGGCCGACCACCACGATGCAGCCACCGGGCCGCGGCAGGTCCATAATCGTTTCCCAGGCCCGCGGCGAACCGGAGCATTCAAACACCACGTCCGCCCCCCAACCCTCGGTGAGCTCGCCGACTTTGTCGGCCAGCTTCGTCTCGCGAATATTGACCGGAATAATGCCCTGATATTGCGCGGCGATGTCGAGCTTGGGCTGGGCGAGGTCCGCGACGATGACGCGGGCGCAGCCCCCGGCAAGCGCGGCAAGGGCAACCATCGTACCGATGGGACCGGCGCCAAGCACGACGGCGGTGTCGCCCGGCGTGATGCGCGCCTTGCTGGCCGCCTGCATGCCCACGGCAAAGGGTTCGACCATGGCGCCTTCGGCAAAGCTCACGTGATCAGGCAGCTTGAATGTGTAATTGGCGGGATGAACGACTTCGGCGGTGAGAACGCCGTGGATCGGCGGCGTTGCCCAGAAGCGCACCGCAGGATCGACATTATACATGCCAAGCCGGCTGGCGCGCGAATTCGGATCGGGAATGCCCGGCTCCATGCAAACGCGGTCGCCAACCTTGAGATGCTCAACGCCCGCGCCAACCTCAACCACCGTACCGGCGGCTTCGTGCCCCAATACCATCGGCGCCTCGACGACAAATGGCCCGATGCGGCCATGGGTATAATAGTGCACATCCGAGCCGCAGACACCGACCGTATGAATAGCGATCCGCACCATGCCCGGCCCGACCTCGAGCGGCAGGTCGATTTCCCGCAAGCCCAGTTCATGCTGCTTTTCCAGAACCAGCGCGCGCACCTTGGCCATGACATCCTCCTGAACAAACCGGCCGAGCATTAGCCCATCACCTGAGCAACAGCCAGTGCCTCACAGGAGCAAAACCACCGATAATTCAATGACCGGCAGCCAGGAAGGTCAAAGCTAGTTTGGCGCCGCCGGCATGGCGATGCTGTAGACGATATAGATGATGACGAAGGCGATCACGATACCGATCAGTGACATGACGAGCACGCGCGAGTTCATTTTGCGCGGACTGGCCTGACGCACCTCGGTCGTGCTCTTGTGGGGATCGTAGGTTTCCATGGTTTTCTCCCGAAAAGTCTCAGGAATCCAACGCCTGTAGATCGGCAACGTTCCGTGGAGGGGCTTGACGCGGCGACCGGGGCAACCGACCTTTCGGCATGTTCAGCCCAGAGTTCGTAAATATGACCACCCCTGCCCTCCTCACCCGCATGATCATGGCCGGACAGGGCAAGGAACCGGCAGACCTCGTCATCCGCAATGTGGGTATGCTCGATGTCATAACCGGCACTGTCACGACCACCGACATCGCCATCGTCGCCGACCGCATCGTAGGCACCCATGCCCGTTACGAGGGCAAAACCGAGATCGACGGCACCGGCCGCTTCGCCGTCCCCGGCTTTATCGACACCCATCTTCACATCGAATCCTCGCTGGTGACGCCGCTGGAATTCGACCGCTGCGTTCTGCCCCACGGCGTCACCACCGTGCTTTGCGACCCGCACGAAATCGCCAATGTGCTGGGGACCGAGGGCATTCGCTATTTCCTCGACAGCGCCGAGCGCACCATCATGGATGTGCGGGTCAACCTCTCCTCCTGTGTCCCGGCAACGCCCTTCGAAACCGCGGGCGCGCAACTCGAGGTGGAAGACCTGCTCCCGTTCCGCAGCCACCCCAAAGTGCAGGGCCTAGCGGAAATGATGAATTTTCCCGGCGTGCTCAACGCCGATCCCGGCATCCTCGCCAAACTCGTCGCCTTTCAGGACGGCCACATCGACGGCCATGCGCCCCTGCTTCTGGGGCAAGGCCTCAACGGCTACCTCGCCGCCGGCATCCGCACCGACCACGAGGCGACGAGCGCGGCCGAAGCGCGCGAAAAGCTCGCCAAGGGCATGGCGATCCTCATTCGCGAAGGTTCGGTTTCGAAGGACCTCAAAGCGCTGGCCGAAATCCTCGACGAAAACACTTCGGCCTTCGTCGCCCTCTGTACTGACGATCGCAATCCGCTCGATATCGCCGAGGAAGGCCATCTCGACAGCTCCATCCGCCGCCTCATCGCCATGGGCCGCCCGCTCCACCACGTCTACCGCGCCGCCAGCCACTCGGCCGCCCGCATTTTCGGCCTCCGGGACCGCGGCCTCCTCGCCCCCGGCTGGCGCGCCGATATCGCCATCGTGGACAGCCTCGAAGACTGCCGCGTCTCGG
>DATMSG010000282.1:0-6200 GCA_035565515.1 Devosia sp. | reverse complement strand
GGTGCCAGGTTCGACTCGGCCAGCTGTGAACCCTATTCCGACGACCTGTTGAAGTAGGGAGCAGAACTATGCCTATGTTAGAACGTTCGCTCATAAAAACTGTCGGGCTGGCCGTCATTTTCGGTTTGGGTCTGACGCTTCCGGCCCAGGCCGCGGCTATTATGCTTGTCACTTACAAGCGAGGCGAATTCGAATTCAGATCCGTGCCCTTTAGGGTGCCTGGACAGCCCATGACGATGTTTGATTGTCGCGAAGTTCTCTCCGAAGCAATCCCTGTGCTGCGACGGAAACTGGAGAACGCGGAAGACTATCCAGAACTAGTTGGCTGGCGCTATTCCACCACCACCTGCGAACTCGAAAATTAAGGAGCAAAGCCATGGGTAAGGTAACAGGCTTTCTCGAGATCGAACGCGAAGAGCCCCGCTACGAGCCGGCGTCCGACCGCATCCGTCACTTCGGTGAATTCACCATTCCGATGACGGAAGGCCGCATCGTCGATCAGGCGGCGCGCTGCATGGATTGCGGCATTCCGTTCTGCCATGGCGATACCGGCTGCCCGGTCCACAATCAGATCCCGGACTGGAACGACCTCGTCTATAACAACGATTGGGAAGAGGCGGCGCGCAACCTCCACTCGACCAACAATTTTCCGGAGTTTACCGGCCGCATCTGCCCCGCCCCCTGCGAGGAAGCCTGCACGCTGAACCTTGAAGACACGCCGGTCGCCATCAAGACGGTGGAACAGGCCATTGCCGACAAGGCGATCCGCGCCGGCTGGGTCAAGCCGCAGCCGCCCAAGGAAAAAACCGGCAAGAAGGTTGCCGTCGTCGGTTCCGGCCCGGCTGGTCTTGCCGCCGCCCAGCAGCTGGCCCGCGCCGGGCACGAGGTGCATCTCTTCGAGCGCGAGCCCAAGGCCGGCGGTCTCCTCCGCTATGGCATTCCCGACTTCAAGATGGAAAAGGACCATATCGACTTCCGCGTCTCCCAGATGGAAGCCGAAGGCGTCACTTTCCACTATGGCGCCAATATCGGGGTCAACCTGCCGCTCTCCGATCTCCAGCGCGACCATGACGCGGTCCTGCTCTGCGGCGGCTCGGAAAAACCTCGCCCGGTCGATGTCGAAGGCCAGCAGTTCAACGGCGTTCACTACGCCATGCCCTTCCTCGTCCAGCAGAACCGCCGCGTCGGCTATGAAGACGTTTCGGGCGAAGTTCAGCTCACCGCCGCCGGCAAGCATGTCGTCGTCGTCGGCGGCGGCGATACGGCCTCTGACTGCGTCGGCACATCCTTCCGTCAGGGCGCCATCGCCGTGACCCAGCTCGACGTCCGCCCCATGCCGCCGGAACTGGAAAACAAGCTGACCAACTGGCCCAATTGGGCGGTCAAGATGCGCACCTCCTCCTCGCAAGCCGAAGGCGCCATCCGCGAATTTTCCGCTGGCACCATGAAGATCATCGGCAATGCCCGGGGCGAAGTCACCGGCGTCGAATGCGCCAGGGTCGATCGCAAGCGCCAGCCCATCCCCGGTTCGGAATTCATCATCAAGGCCGACCTCGTGCTCCTCGCCATCGGCTTTGCCGGGCCTGTGCATGAGGGCATGCTGACCGAACTCGGCGCCGACTACGACAAGCGCGGCAATCTGTTTGCCGACACCATGACCTACCGGACGACCAAGCCCAAGGTTTACGCCGCCGGCGACATGCGCCGCGGCCAGTCCCTCGTCGTCTGGGCCATCCGCGAAGGCCGCCAGGCCGCCCGCTCGATCGATTTCGATCTCATGGGCAAGACGGACCTGCCGCGGTAATTTTTCAATCTCTCTCCGCCCCGTCCGGGGCGGAGAATTTCCCTCCAAAACCGGTGTCGTCCCCGCGCAGATAGGGACCTCGGTTCGAAAGTGAATGACAGGCCGGGTCGGGGTTACCCAAACGCTGCCCAACACGCCCTTGCGCTACCCTCGACGCTAACAGTCTGCTAACAGTCTCGCGGTTGCGTTACCCGGATCCGCCATGACCCAAAAGCCCTATGTCGTCGACGAACTGATCTCCGCCAAAGCCATCGCCGCCCGCGTCGAGGCCCTCGCCAAGGAGATTTCGACCCATTTCGCCGATACCGACAAACTCGTCGTCGTCGGACTTTTGCGCGGCTCCTTCATCTTCATCGCCGATCTCGTCCGCGAGCTCGACCTCCCCGTCGAAGTCGATTTTCTCGAAGCTTCCTCCTATGGAAATTCCATGGAATCGAGCCGCGAAGTGCGCATCCTGAAGGACCTCCGCGGCGAGATCGCCGGCCGCGACGTGCTGGTCGTTGAAGATATTATCGATACAGGCCACACACTTAAGCACGTTCTCGAAATCCTCGAAACGCGCCATCCCCGCCGCATGGAAGTCTGCGCCCTGCTCAGTAAGCCCAGCCGCCGCGAAACCGAAATCGCCGCCAAATGGCTCGGCTTTGAAATCCCCGATCGCTTCGTTGTCGGCTATGGCATCGACTATGCCCAGCGCAACCGCAACCTCCCCCATATCGGCGCCGTCCGCTTCACCGAAGAAAATTCCTGATCCCCTGGGATTAAACCCCAAGCCCCGGTGTTCTTCTCTTTGCGGGCCGCATCCAGCGCCCGCCAAAAAGGAGACACATCATGATGCTGCGTTCGCTTCTCGCCGGTGCCGCGGCCCTGGCTCTCATCGTCGCCCCTGCCTTTGCCACCGACTATCTCGGCGGTGCCGTCAAATCCACTGATATTGCTGGCAAATCCGTGCTGACCGATACCAATGGCATGACCCTTTATATCTTCGACAAGGACACGGCCGGCGTCACCAATTGCTATGATACCTGCGCCGAAAAGTGGCCCCCGCTCTTTGCCGACGCCTCGGCCAAGCCCGAAGGCGACTTCACCCTCGTCGATCGCAAGGACGGCACGAAAATGTGGGCCTACAAGTCCATGCCGCTTTACTACTGGTACGAAGACACCGCCCCCGGCGACATCAAGGGTGACGGTGTCGGCGGCGTCTGGCATCTTGCCCTCGAGTAAGAGCGAGGCCTTTCTTGGTCGACATTCTGCACGAGATCGAAGCCGCCGTGCCCGCGCTCAGGCGTTATGCCCGGGCGCTGACGCGCGACTTCGACCGCGCCGATGACCTCGTGCAGGATTGCCTCGAACGGGCGCTGGCCAAGCGCGGCCTTTTCCGGCCCAAAGGCCCGGTCCGCGCCTGGCTCTTCACCATTCTGGTCAATCTCCATCGCAATAGCCTGCGCGGCGCCCGCCGGCAGGGCGAGACGGTGGATTTGGCCGCCATTGCCGAGCCATCGGTGCCCGCCCCGCAGCCCGGCCATATGGCGCTGGCCGAACTCGACCGCGCCATCGGCCTCTTGCCGCACGAACAGAAGGAAGCCCTGCTGCTGGTCACTCTCGAAGGCCTCCCCTATGCGGAAGCCGCAAGCATTCTCGATATTCCTCTCGGCACGCTGATGAGTCGCCTTGGCCGGGCCCGCGCCGCCCTCAAGACGCTGACCGGCACGCCGTCCGAACCGCATTTAAGAACCGTGAAATGAGCGAGATCACCCGCGATACATTGATGGCCTATGCCGACGGCACGCTCGCTCCCGCGGACCGCGCGGAGGTGGAGGCCTATCTTGCCGACCGGCCCGATGCTGCCGCCGAAATCGCCCTGACGCAGCGTCAGTCCGATGGCATTCGCACGCTCTATGGTCCCGTCGCCGCCGAGCCTGTGCCGCCGCGCCTCTCGGTCGAAAAGCTGCTGAAAATCCGGCAAAAGCGCCGCAATCGCGTTGTCCTGCACGCCGCCGCCGCCGTCGTTCTCGTCGGCCTTGGCCTCGGCTCGGGCTGGCTGCTGCGCGGCCAGGTGGATAGGCCAAACATCGCCGATCGCCTCATCGCCGACGCGGTCAGCGCCCACACCGTTTTTGTGTCGGAAAATCGCCATGCCGTCGAAGTCGGCGGTGCCGATAGCGCGCACCTCTCCTCCTGGCTCTCCAATCGGCTGCAGACGACCCTTGCCATGCCAGATCTCAGCGCCTCGGGCCTCGTCTTCCTCGGCGGCCGGCTGCTGCCCGCGCCGGATGTGCCCGGCGGCCGCGCCGCCCAGCTCATGTATGAAGACACGGACGGCGCGCGTCTCACGCTCTATGTAACGCCCTCGCCCGGCCCCGGCACGCCCAGCTATGAGCTCGCCAATCTCGGCCTCGACACCGCGCTTTTCTGGGCCGATGCCGCTATCAGCTGCACCATCACCGCCCCCTATTCGCCCGAAAAATTGCAGGCCATAGCCCGCACGGTGTTTTCGCAGCTCAACCCCTCGGTGCCGGACTACGAGACCTGAATATCCCTGGGCCTCATCGTATGGGCCGCCGTCACAATCAAAGAAAAGGCCGGGTTTCCCCGGCCTTTTCGTCTCTTAGGCGGCTGCGGCGGCCGCCTTGCGCAGGCGTCGCCGCTCTTCGCGGCGTTCCATTTCGACCTTGGGATCGGGCACCGGCACCGAAGCGATCAGGCGCTTGGTATAGTCATGGTGCGGGTCCATGGTCACCTGCTCGGCTTCGCCGATTTCAACCACTTCGCCGAAATAGAGCACCATGATGCGCTGCGCGATGTGCCGGACGACGGCGATGTCATGCGAAATGAACAGCAGCGAAATGCCCAGTTCCTTTTGCAGATCCATCAGCAGATTGACCACCTGGGCCCGGATCGACACGTCGAGCGCCGATACCGCCTCGTCGCAGATGATCAGCTTGGGATTGGTGATCAGCGCCCGCGCAATGCCGATACGCTGGCACTGGCCGCCCGAGAATTCGTGCGGATATTTGTTGATCATGTTCGGCAATAGGCCGACCTTCTGCATCATCTCGGCGACCCGCACCGCACGCTCCGCCTTGCCCAGTTCGGGCATGTGGATTTTGAGCGGTTCGGCAATGATATCGCCCGCCGTCATGCGCGGATTGAGCGAGGCCAGAGGATCCTGGAAGATCATCTGAATATCCTTGCGCAGGCCCAGAAGCTCGTTCGAGTTCATCTTCTGGATATCGCTGCCAAGCCATACCGCCTCGCCCGAGGTCGCCGGCAGGAGCCGGATGATCGCGCGCGAAAGCGTCGACTTCCCGCACCCGCTCTCGCCCACAATGCCCAGGGTCTCGCCCTGATAGAGATCGAAGGACACGCCCTTGACCGCCCGCAGGATCTTCTTGCCGCCGAACAGGCCGTTCGACCCGAGGGTGAATTCCACCGACAGGTCACGGACCCTAAGGATGAGTTCTCTTTCGCTCGCGCTCATGCTTCACCCTTTGCGGCCATAAAGTCATAGGAAACGGTCGAGAGGCGATCGACCTTCTTGTCGAGCCGCGGCACCGCCGCGAGCAGGCCCTGCGTATAGGGATGCTCGGGCTTGTCGAAAATGTCGGCGGTCTTGCGATATTCCATCACCCGTCCGTCGAACATCACCAGCGTATCCTCGCAGGTACCCGCCACGATGCCGAGATCGTGGGTGATGAGGATGATCGCCGTGTTGAAATCCTCCTGCAGATCGACGAGCAGATCGATGATCTCGGCCTGCACGGTCACATCGAGTGCCGTGGTCGGTTCGTCGGCGATCAGCAGTTCGGGACTGCATAGCAGCGCCATGGCGATCATGACGCGCTGCCGCATGCCGCCCGAAAACTCGTGCGGATACATGTGCACGCGGTTTTTGGCGTCCGGAATGCGCACCGCTTCTAGCATGCGCACGCTCTCGGCAAGGGCGGCACTGTGGCTCATGCCGCGGTGCAGTTCGAGCACTTCCGTCATCTGCCGCGAAATGCGCAGATAGGGATTAAGCGAGGTCATCGGGTCCTGAAAAATGATCCCGATGCGCTCGGCACGATAGGCCCTGAGGTCCCTGGTCGGCAGGTTGAGAATTTCCTTGCCGTCGAACATGACCGAGCCGGAGGCCCTGCCGTTCTTGGGCAGGAGCCCCATGAGCGCGAAAGCGCCCTGCGTCTTGCCCGAACCACTCTCGCCCACAATGGCGAGCGTTTTGCCCTTTTCGAGCGTGTAGTTCAGATCCTTCACAGCATGGACGGTGCCGTCATGCGTGAGGAAGTCGATCTTGAGATTTTTGACTTCTAGCAATGCCATCGCCGTGCCTCCTTACCGGTCTTTCGGGTCGAGCGCATCGCGCAGACCGTCGCCGATATAGGTGAGACAGAGCAGC